>CANQJW010000062.1 GCA_947624345.1 uncultured Clostridia bacterium
TCTCAAGCGTTCTGCATGAAGTCGTACCCACTGCTATAATTCGACCGCCTGATTTTCTTGTTTCACTAATCAGCTTTACAGTCTCATCAGGAACTTCATAATACTCGCTGTGCATTTTATGATCTAAAACCTTGTCCTCCTTTACAGGACGAAATGTACCCAAACCAACGTGCAAAGTTACATACGCAAGCTTTATACCCTTACTTTCAAGCTCGTGAAGCTGTTCATTTGTAAAGTGAAGTCCTGCTGTGGGTGCTGCGGCAGAGCCAAGCTCGTTTGAATACACCGTCTGGTAACGTTCTTTATCCTTTAGCTTTTCAGTTATATATGGAGGAAGCGGCATCTGTCCGATTTCATCTAACGCCTCAAAAAAATTCTTATTGCAAGTAAATCTTGCTATTCTGTTGCCGTCATCAAGAACATCAATAACCTCAGCGTCAAGACTTGAATTGCCGTGCTCAAAATGAAACTTCGCACCGACTTTTGCCTTTTTACCCGGTCTGCACAAAATCTCCCAGACCATATTCTCTTTTTGCTCTAAAAGCAAAAATTCAATAGGCGTATTATTGTCTGCTTTCACTCCGTATATTCTGGCAGGAAGAACTCTTGAATCATTCAGAACAAGCAAGTCACCCTTTTTAAGATAATCGCATAGATTATAGAAATGACTATGCTCACATTCTCCTGTCACTCTGTCCATTTTCAAAAGCCGTGAGGAGTTTCTCGGCTCAAGAGGCGTTTGAGCGATAAGCTCGCTTGGAAGTTCATAATAAAAGTCAGACTTTTTCATATCATTTTTATCTATCATATATGTTACATATTCCTTTCTTCTGTTCAAATAAACGTAAATCCGAATAAAATTTTATGCATTTTTCTTCTGCGGTGTTGACACACAGACTTATTTTTGGTATTATAATTGTAGAAACGATAGAGGTGCGGCTGAAATTATTAGCATTTTCATAATTTAAAGGTTTCCCGAGCCGAAAGTGTGAAAGGTGATGCTGCCGAAGAATTAAGTGTTGGGAAAGCTTATTTCTGATTACACGCTTAAAAGGCTTGTAATTGTCATCATAAAGTATGATGGAGTGCTATCGGCATATATTTGTCATTATATATGTCAACATTTCTATTATATTGTATGATGAGCTGGTTTTCAACCAGTTTTTTTAATGTTTTTCTGGAATTGTTTGAAAGTTTACAATTATTATTAAAAATAAAATATGTTATATAAAAATATTGTATATTTAACCCATTGTAATAATAAAGCTATAACGGAGGATTATTATGAAAAAGTATAATGTAGGAATTATTGGTGCAACAGGAATGGTAGGACAGAGATTTTCAACATTGCTTGAAAATCATCCATGGTTTGAAGTTAAATGTCTTGCCGCTTCTCCTCGTTCTGCAGGAAAAACCTATAAGGATGCTGTAGGAGAAAGATGGGCAATGCCATCACCCATGCCTGAGAAAATGCAGGATATGATAATTCTCGACGCAACTGCTGACATTGAGAAAATTGCAGGAATGGTAGACTTTGTTTTCTGTGCTGTAGATATGAAAAAGGACGAAATCAAAGCACTAGAAGAAGCATACGCAAAGGCTGAATGTCCTGTGGTTTCAAACAACTCCGCAAACAGGCATATTCCTGACGTTCCAATGGTCGTGCCTGAGATAAATCCCGAACATATTGATATAATAAACGCTCAAAGAAAAAGACTGGGTACAAAGCGAGGCTTTATTGCAGTTAAATCAAACTGTTCCATTCAAAGCTATGTACCTGCTCTGCACCCGCTTATGAAATACGGTGTTAAGAATGTTCTTGCCTGTACATATCAGGCTATAAGCGGTGCAGGAAAAACTTTCGAGACCTTCCCTGATATTGTAGATAATGTAATACCGTATATAGGCGGCGAGGAGGAAAAGTCGGAAATCGAACCACTTAAGGTTTGGGGCAAAATAGACGGCGATAAAATTGTTGACGCTAAAACTCCTTGCATAACGACACAATGCTTGAGAGTTCCTGTTCAGGACGGTCATACTGCAGCAGTGTTCGTATCATTTGATAAAAAGCCTTCTAAGGAAGAAATTTTGAAAGACTGGAAAGAGTTCAGCGGTGTTCCGCAGGAGCTTGACCTGCCTTCAGCACCAAAGCAATTTTTAAACTATTTTGAGGAAGATAACAGACCTCAGCCTAAGCTTGACAGGGATTTAGAGGGCGGAATGGCAGTAGCCTTGGGAAGACTTAGAGAGGATAAGCTGTTTGACTATAAATTCGTATGTCTGTCACACAACACGTTAAGAGGTGCCGCAGGCGGCGGAGTTCTTTTAGCAGAACTTCTAGCAGCAAAGGGTTATTTTGACTAATATATATTATTATAAATTTTACTCGAGAAAGGAGTAATCAATCTATGAAAAAGACTATTTTCAAGGGTGCAGGTGTTGCAATTATAACACCGATGAACGAGGACGGCTCAATCAATTTTAACAAACTTGGCGAGCTTATTGAGTTCAATATTGAAAATCACACTGACGCTATTATCATCTGCGGAACTACAGGTGAAAGCGCTACAATGACCGATGAAGAGCATCAGGAATGTATCACATATGCTATAAAGAAAGCAAATGGAAGAATTCCTGTTATCGCAGGAACAGGCTCTAATGACACAAAATATGCTGTTGCTCTTTCAAAGCACGCTGAGGAACAAGGAGCAGATGCATTGCTGGTAGTTACTCCGTATTACAACAAGTGTTCTCAGAAGGGCTTGATTAAGCATTACTATGCTATTGCAGACGCTGTTAATATTCCAATTATCGCTTATAATGTTCCGTCAAGAACAGGAACAAACATAGCTGTTTCAACCTGTGTTGAACTTTCAAAACACAAAAACATAGCCGCTATTAAGGAAGCAAGCGGAGATATTTCAAGAGTAGCTCAGATTCGTGCGGCTTGCGGCGATGATTTAGATGTGTACAGCGGAAACGACGATCAGATAGTTCCTATCCTTTCACTTGGAGGTAAGGGTGTAATATCCGTACTGTCAAACTGTATGCCTAAGGAAACTCACGATATTTGTCAGCTTTGCTTTGAAAATAAATATGATGAAGCAAGCGAGTTAGCCCTTAAGCTTTTGGAATTTACAAACGGATTGTTTATGGATGTAAATCCTATCCCTGTTAAGGAGGCTCTAAACATTATGGGCTTTGAAGTCGGTGAATGTAGACTTCCTCTTTGCAAAATGCCTCAGAATAAAATAGATAATCTGACAGCTCTAATGAAGAAAATAGGACTTGTAAAATAACTAGATTTATAAAATATATATGGCGTTGTCTGCCTGTTTTGAAAGGACTAATAACTATGACTAATATTGCTGTATGCGGTGCAAACGGAAAAATGGGAAAGGTTATCTGTGATGTTGTTTCATCTAAAGATAACTGCAAAATAGTCTCAGGAATTGACAAGATCACAGATGAGTATTCAGATTTTCCTATAGTGTCAAAAGTCTCTGATTTAAAGTTGAAGCCTGACGTTATTATTGATTTTTCCCACCCCAGTGTTTTAGATGATTTGCTCGACTATTGCCAGACAAATGGAACTCCTCTTGTTATCGCAACAACAGGATATACAGATGATCAGATAGGAAAAATAAAAAAGGCATCTTCTCAGATACCTGTGTTTTTCACATTCAATATGTCATTGGGAATCAACCTTTTAGCTCAGCTTGCTAAGAAAGCAACTCAAATACTAGGCGGACAATTTGATATAGAAATCGTTGAGAAGCACCATAATCAGAAAATTGATGCTCCATCAGGAACGGCACTTATGCTTTCTGATGCTATTAACGAAGAGCTAGGCAACAGCTATTCACTTACATATGATCGACATTCAGTAAGAAAAAAGCGTTCTAAAACCGAAATCGGTATACACGCAATAAGGGGTGGAACTATTGTAGGCGAACACGAGATTATCTTCGCCGGAAGAGATGAAGTTATCTCTCTTAAGCACGAGGCACACTCAAAAGAAGTCTTTGCAGTTGGAGCTGTTAATGCGGCTATTTTTATAAGTGATAAATCGGCAGGGCTTTATGATATGGGAAAAATGATAGCTAACGAATAGTCGCAACTCTATCAAACAACAATAGAAAACACATAGAAGATAAATAAAAACGGCAGGAATTTTCTTGCCGTTTAAACTCTGTTATTTCATCAACTCACGGTTCAAATTGAATCGTGTTTTTTATTGTCTATTTATTTATCCAGCAATAGGCAAACCGCAGTTGCCGATATACCCTCGCCTGTTCCGGTAAATCCCAGACCCTCCTCAGTAGTTGCCTTTACAGAAATACAGTCAGTATCACATTCTAAAGCTTCGGCTATATTTGCTCTCATCTTATCAATATAAGTGCTTAGCTTGGGCTCTTGACAGCAAATGGTTGAGTCAATATTCACAACAGCATATCCCCTGCTTTTTATTATTCCATAAACCTCTTTTAAAAGCATAATGCTGTCTGCACCTTTATACTTTTCATCACTGTCGGGAAACAGCTTTCCTATATCTCCGAGTGCACAAGCTCCAAGCAGAGAATCCATTATAGCGTGGATTAAAACATCTGCATCACTGTGTCCCATAAATCCTTTTTCAAACGGAATTTCAACTCCGCCTAAAATTAACCTTCTTCCATTCACCAGTCTATGCACATCATAACCATGACCTATTTTCATATAAATCACCTTTTTCTTTCTAATCTAAATCGCTGTCCAATGTGGTATTTATCCTTTCCACAAGTTGACTAAGCTTTTCTCTTGTTAAATTCTTTTTATCAATGAAGCTGACCATTGCTCTGAGAGGAAGCTCATTAAACATTTCAAGTTCCATTTCCATTTGCTCAGAGTTTTCTTCCATAGCTTCTGTATTACTGATCTCACTCATAAAATCCTTGAACAGCGCTTTTCCGATATCAGTAGACATTATATCGCCGACTGTGCTGTTGAGAGTGTATTTCGTTCTTATTCTATTGGTCGGAGAAACATAAACAGATGATTTAAGCCTGATATCCCGTGAACTTGCACCAACAAGGATATTATATTTTCCTTGCTCTACATACCAGTCAGAAATATCGGTGTTATAGTATGCAAAAGAACGCTTGTTAAGCTTTAGAGCTAATCTTTTTTCTTCACCCGGATTGAGCGTTACCTTTTTAAAACCTTTAAGCTCCTTGATCGGACGGATAACACTCGACTGCTCATCATTTACATAAAGCTGAACAATTTCCTTACCCGTTACCTTTCCGGTGTTCTTAACGGTAACAGTTACAATAAGCTCTTCATCGTCATTTATCTCTCTCTTTGAAACTTCAATGTCTTTATACTCAAAGGTGGTATAGCTAAGTCCATATCCAAAAGGAAATAAAGGCTCTATTTCCTTTTTATCATAATATCTGTAGCCTACGAATATTCCCTCCTGATAGCAAACTTTGTCGCCTTCGCCTGGAAAATTCAGATAAGACGGATTGTCGCATAATTTCCTCGGAAATGTTTCCGCAAGCTTTCCGCAGGGGTTTTTCTTTCCGAATAGTATATCAACCTCTGCTTGTCCGACCGCTTGTCCTCCAAGATATGCCTCAAGAATTCCCTTTATATCATCAGCAAAAGGCATCTCAACTGCCGAGCCGTTATGAAGCACTATCACAACATTTTTATTGACTTCCACCACCCTTTTGATAAGCTCAAGCTGACATTCAGGAAGCCGCAAATGACTTCTGTCATAGCCCTCAGATTCAAACGAATCAGGCAGTCCGACGAACAGAACTGCAATATCGCAATCTCTGGCTGATTTGACAGCATCACTAATAAGTCTCTCGTCATTTATATCATCGTCTGTATGATATCCCTCTGCATAAGTAACCTTGCAGATGTTCTTTACCGCTTCTAGTGCTGAAGTAACCTTATAAGAGTTTATATGTGAGCTTCCTCCGCCCTGATAGCGAGGACTTTCTGCAAATTTTCCGATAAATGCAATTTTCTTATTCTTATCAAGAGGCAGAATATTATCTTCATTTTTAAGCAGAACCATACATTCGCTTTCTATATCCGATGCAAGATTATGATCCTTTTCCTTATCCCAGACAATATCTGTTTTGACATTCTCATATTTCACTAACAATTCAAGAATACGACGAACACATCTATCAACATCTTTTATATCAAGTCTCCCCTGCTTCACTGCCTCAATAATATACTTATCATTCTTGCCTATGGAAGAAGGCATCTCTAAATCAAGACCCGCCTTAATTCCGTTTACACGGTTATCTACTGCTCCCCAATCGCTGACCACAAGACCTTTATATCCCCATTCATCTCTCAGTATGTCAGTAAGAAGCTTTGGATTTTCCGATGCGTGAACTCCGTTTATCCTATTATATGAACACATAATCATCCAAGGCTTTGCGTTCTTTACCGCTCCCTCAAAGGAAGCTAAGTAAATCTCTCTAAGAGTTCTCTCGTCAACCTCAGCAGACGTACTCATTCTTCTATGCTCTTGATTGTTAACCGCAAAATGCTTGAGTGATGTTCCAACACCTCTTGATTGTACTCCTTTTATATATGCAGATGCCATTTCCGTTGAGAGATACGGATCTTCTGAAAAGTATTCAAAGTTTCTCCCACAAAGGGGTGAACGCTTTATATTCGCACCAGGACCTAAAAGAACAGCTACACCCTCAGCTTGACACTCATCACCAAGGGCTTGTCCTAGCTTTTCCAGCAAATCTCTATCAAACGAACAGGCTAGTGCTGACGCCGTCGGAAAGCACACTGCTTTAATGCTTTCATCGGTTGTACAGTCCCTTTCTTCATTTACTTTCCTAAGCCCGTGTGGGCCGTCTGAAAGCATAATTCTTTGTATGTCAAGTCTATCAATTGCTTTTGTATGCCAGAAACCCTCGCCCGAACAAAGCGAAGCCTTTTCCTCTAAAGACATTTCCGTCAATATTTTATCAATGTTCATTATTTGAGATCCCCCTGAAAGGATAAATTTTCTTGATGTTCATTATAACACAATAGTGAAATTTAAGCAACATTATGCCTGCCGGCTACGCCCGTATTGTTTAAATATTAAAATATCTAACTCTTGGTTTTGGATAATAATTAACAAAAATAAGTTAAAAATAGACTATTATTTATGTTAAAAGTATGATACAATGTATATAATGACAAAAAATATCTATTGTCATTAGTGCGAAATTCTGAAAATACTGTATGATCAGATTAGTATTTTCTTAATTAAAAATTATTTTAACAGGAGGAAAGATTATGAAATTTTCAGATGGATTCTGGCTGACAGAACGAGGCTATGAAGTCAATTATGTCAACGAAGCATACGTTATCGAAACAACAGAAAATGCCATCAAGGTTGTGGCAACACCTTCAAAAATCTACAACAGAGCTATGACTCTTGGCGGACCAAACCTTGAAATCACTTATTCTTCAACTATGGAGAACTGTATTAAGGTACACATCACACACTATAAGGGTACTGTTGACCACGGACCTCATTTTGAACTTAATGAGGACTATGGCTATAAGCCAACAATCAACGAAAATGAAAACAGCGTTGAGCTTATCACAGGTAAAACAAAGGTCGTTATCAGCAAGGACAACTGGAACGTTCAGTATTATTATGGCGATAAGCTTTTAACCGGCGGAGCTTGGAGAGCCACAACATTAGTTAAGGAAAGTCAGTTTAAGGCTAATGCAAGAATGGCTAAGCAAGAGGACGATACATTCTGGAGCTATCCACAGGATCCGCACACAACATATCTCCGTGAGCAGTTACAGCTTTCAGTCGGCGAATATATCTACGGCTTTGGCGAAAAGTTCACAACCTTCACTAAGAACGGTCAGAATGTTGAGATTTGGAACGCTGACGGCGGTACTTGCTCAGATCAGAGCTATAAGAGTATTCCTTTTTATACCTCTTCAAGAAACTACGGCGTTTTTGTAAACAGCTCAGATAAAGTTTCCTATGAGGTGGCATCTGATACTGTATCAAAGGTTTCGTTTACCGTTCCAGGTGAGGAGCTTGAATACTTTATTTTCGGCGGTGAAAACCTGACAGAGGTTTTAGAGGGATACACTAATCTAACAGGTAAACCTGCGCTCCCTCCGGCATATACATTCGGTCTATGGCTTACAACCTCTTTCACAACAAATTATGACGAAGAAACAATTACATCATTCATTGACGGTATGGCTGAAAGAAATATTCCTTTGCAGGTATTTCACTTCGACTGCTTCTGGATGAAAGAGTTTGAATGGTGTAACTTTGAATGGGATAAGTCTCAGTTCCCTGACCCGCCCGCTATGCTTGAGCGTCTGCACAAGGATAAAGGACTTCACACCTGCGTATGGATCAATCCATATATCGCACAGCGTTCAAAACTGTTTGACGAAGGTATGGAAAACGGTTACTTTGTTAAAAAGAAAAACGGAGATATATTCCAGGCTGATGAATGGCAGCCGGGTATGGCGCTTGTTGACTTCACAAATCCGGCAGCCTGTGAGTGGTATGCTTCAAAACTGAAGGCTCTCTGCGATATGGGTGTTGACTGCTTCAAAACCGATTTCGGTGAGAGAATTCCTACTAGGGATATTGTTTATTTTGATGGTTCTGATCCAATCAAAATGCACAATTTCTATACTCATCTTTATAACAAGACTGTATTCAATGTTCTGAAAGAATACTATGGCGAGAACAAGGCTTGCTTATTCGCTCGTTCTGCAACAGCAGGCGGACAGCAGTTCCCTGTTCACTGGGGCGGAGACTGCTCTGCTGAATATGTTTCAATGGCTGAGACAATAAGAGGCGGACTTTCACTCTCACTTTCAGGATTCGGCTTCTTCAGCCACGATATGTCAGGCTTTGAGGCTACTGCTACCCCTGACATTTACAAGAGATGGGCAGCTTTCGGACTGTTCTCAACACACTCAAGGCTTCACGGAAACCAGAGCTACAGAGTACCTTGGTTATTTGATGAAGAGTCTTGTGATGTTCTCAAGTTCTTTACTGAGTTAAAGGGTAAGCTTATGCCTTACATCTTTGCTCAGGCTATCAAAACCCACAACGTCGGTGTTCCTATGATGAGGGCTATGGTTATTGATTTTGCAGACGATCCAACCTGCCTAACGCTAGACAGACAGTATATGTTCGGTGACAATATTCTTGTTGCTCCTATCCTTAACGACGAGGGCATTGCTGAATATTATGTTCCTAAGGGTAAATGGACTGATATTATCACAGGCAAGACACTTGAGGGTGGTAAATGGTACAGACACAAGTGCAACTATTTCGAGATTCCTGCACTTGCTAAGCCTAATTCAATTATTCCGTTCGGTAACTTTAAGCGTGACTTTGAATACGATTATTTAAACGGTACAAACTTCACTATCTACAATCTTGAAGACGGCAAGACAGCTGTTTGCCCTGTTTATGATAAGGAAGCAAACAAAGTATTTGAGTTAACAGCTAAGAGAAACGGAAATAAAATCGAGTGTGAATACACAGATACAGATTCCACATTTACAATTACCGTTGCAGGTACAGATAATTCAATTGACATTACTCCAAACTTTGGCGGAAAGGTTATAATTGAGCTGTAAAACTACAAACCAGTTAAATAGAAAATGTACAGTCGCTGCCACCCGTCTAACGGGTGGCTCGCGCTTCGGCTATAAGCCTTTGTTACTAGGCCAGCGTCTCAAGG
>CANQJW010000063.1 GCA_947624345.1 uncultured Clostridia bacterium
TGTAAATAGGGCGTAGTATGCTTAGGCGTACTGCGCCTTTTTGTGTTGTTTGTAATTTTAAATTACATAGATTATTAAAAATGAAAGGTGGTTTCTAGAATGAAACTTAAAAAACTTTTGTCATTGCTGGCGTCTGCGGCAATGGCGGTAACTGCGGTTACGGGGGCAATGAGCGTATCAGCAAGTGAAGTTGCAAAAGGAGAATGCGGAGATTTAACTTGGACGCTTGATTCTGATGGTGTGCTTACATTATCAGGTGAGGGAAAAATGGCATCGCCTGAGATACCAGTGTCTTCTGTTGACTTTCCAACAGGTGATTATTCGGATATATATTCATATAAAGAATATAAAGAGGATATTAAGGAAGTAGTAATTCAAGAAGGAGTAACATCAGTAGGATTTAGTGCGTTTTATCAATTCCCAAATCTTGAAACCGCTGTTTTGCCTTCTACAATAACAGAATTTGAATCTGCTCATTATGATACTGGTGTTGGTGGAAATCCTAGAAATTATTCCTTTGCACAGTGTACAAAGCTTAAAAACCTTACATTAACTGAAGGTATGACAGCTTTAGGAGGTTTTGCATTTGAAGGCTGCACCTCGCTTGAGAGCGTAAGAATTCCGTCAACACTTAGTGACATTATTAACTATGGTACTCAGTTTAGTGGAGCCGGATGGGGATATGGAACATTTATTGATTGCACATCATTAAAAAATGTAATATTACCGGAAGGACTAAAAATTATACCTGTAAGAGCTTTTCAAAATACAGCCGTTGAAAGCGTTATAATTCCGTCAACTATACGGGTTTGGGGTGAATGTGTACAAGCGCACGTGGGGGGAACGGTAAATCGTGCATTTTGTAATTGTGAAAAGTTATCATCTGTAACATTTACAGAGGGACTAAAAAGCATTAAGTTTATACCATTTGTAGATTGTCCATTGCTAAAAAAAGTAATTATCCCTGCTTCTGTAACTGATATTGCTTATGGTTTTAGTACGGATAGTGATTCTGATTTAAACAAACCTTATTTTGAGGAAATAGCATTTGAAGATGGTTCTCAGCTAACTGAAATAGGGGCAAACGCATTTAGCCGATGTAAAAGTCTAAAATCGCTAGAAATTCCAGAGAATGTTGCCACTATCGATCATAGTGCGTTTGATGGTAATTGTACAGCAGAAAATGTGTATTTATACTCAAGAACAGTAGATGCTTATACAATACCGGAAGGTGCAAGAGTATTTTGCTATTGGGATTCGGTGGCAAAGAGCCAGAGAGCTTGCAGTGATATAGAAGAAGAAATGTCAAAAACCTATAAGGAACTCAGCACAGCGGTAAAAGAAGCAAATAAATACTCAGAAAAAGATTATACAGAAGAAAGCTATGGAGTATTAAAAGAGTTGATAGATAAAGCGTCGACCAAGAGCGATAAATCACACATATTAGGTATGAAATATCTTACAGAGGATATATATTCGGCAATCGAGGGTTTAGAAGAAAAGAAAGACGAGCCTTCAACCCCATCAGATCCATCAACCCCGTCAGACCCGTCGGAATCTGACCCGACAGACCCTTCAGATAGCTCTGACCCAACAACTCCATCAAAGCCAACAACTCCGACAAACCCAACAGGCGGTAATGTTAAAAAGACAACGTCACCGGCTCAAAAGGCTTCAGAGGCTAAGGCTGCTGCTGAAAAGGCAATAAAGCAGGCTAAAATCACAAGCCTTACAGCAAAGGCCAAAGGCAAAAAGAAGATAACTGTTTCTTGGAAGAAGGTTGCAAAGGCAGTAGGCTATGAAGTTCAGGCGTCAACGAAGAAGAACTTCAAGAAGAACGTAATCAACAAGGCGACTGTCAAGAACAAGATTGTTTTCAAGAAGCTAAAGAGCAAGAAGAAATACTTTGTAAGGGTAAGGGCTTACACGACTTACAAGGACGCAAAGGGCAAGACGCAGAAGGTGTATAGCAAGTGGGTTAAGAGTAAGAAGAAGGTTAAGGTGAAATAAGCACAAAAATGGCGTTCAGGTCAATAGTACGACCTGAACGCTTTTGGCTTGTATATTTAATTGTAAATAAAATATTAACTTTTCGCTAGGATATTGACAATTCAATTTTAGTTTGATATTATGCTAATAGATTAGCGTGTTACTACTTTAATATGATAAAGTAAAACGAGAATTAGTAAGTGTGGAAATTGGAGATAACAATGAAAAGATATGATTTGATAACCCCTGAGGGTACTAAAGATTTGCTTTTTGACGAATGCCTGTCAAGAAGAGCAGTTGAGAATAGGTTTGCTGAGATTTTTAAGTCACGTGGTTATAGCGAAGTCGTGACAACAGGAATAGAGTTCTATGATGTGTTCAACAAGGGTTCAAGGACGATCCCTCAGGAGCTTTTGTACAAGCTTGTTGATTCAAAAGGACGACTGATTGCAATGCGTCCCGACTCGACAATACCAATTGCTCGGCTTGTTGCAACTAGATTAAAAGATGCAGAGATGCCGCTCAGGCTCTTCTATATTCAGACAATGTATGAGAATAATGCATTACTGAAAGGACATTCCGATGAAATTGTTCAGGCAGGTATTGAGCTTATCGGCTCTGATTCGAGAAAGGCAGACTTTGAGGTCTTGTCGATGGCAATGGAGACGCTCACAGCTTTTGAAAAGGACAAATTTCGTTTAGAGATAGGAACCATAGGATTTTTCAAAGAGCTTATTTCAAAATTGGATGTCGATGATAACACAGCAGAAGAAATTAGATATCTGGTTTCAAATAAGAACTATCCAGCACTGAATGATTTGCTTGATGAAATAGGAGATAATGATGCTACAAGAGCATTGAAACAACTTCCTCGTTTGTTTGGTGGAGAAGAGGTATTTGAAAGGGCATCAAAGCTGTTCTCTGATGAGAAAATTGAAAAGATGCTTTCCGATTTGAGATATGTGTATAATTCTCTTTCAATGCTCGGATATGAAGGTAAGATAATAGTCGATCTCGGAACTGTCAATAGAGTTGATTATTATACAGGAATAGTTTTCAGGGGATATTTAGAGGGAATTGGCGAGCCGGTTCTGTCGGGTGGAAGGTATAACAAGCTTATTTCAGAGTTTGGATTTGATGCTGCTGCAACAGGCTTCGGAATAAATGCCAATGCGGTATCTTCATTGCTTTTAAAAAGCGACAATGCGCCAAGAACTAAGATTGCCGATGCAATAGTATTTGGCGAGAGCGATAATACTGTAAAGGCAATCGAATATTCTAATGCACTTGCAAAAAGCGGACTAATAGTTGAAAATTCACTTTTTGAGTCGCTGGAAGAAACTAAAAAATACGCATTAGACAAGGGCATCTCAAAGCTTTATGTCGTATCCGACACGGTTGATGAAATTGATTTATAGGATAGCTATTAAGCTTGTGTGATAAGAAAGGACAATGATTATATATTATGGATAAGCCTATTAGAATTGCTCTTACAAAGGGCAGACTTGAAAAGGATACAGTCGGACTGCTAGAAAAAATCGGATTTGACTGTCGTCGTGTCAGAGAAAAGGGAAGAAAGCTGATACTACCTATTCCAGATGCTAATTTAGAGGTTGTGTTGGCAAAGGCGAATGATGTAATTACATATGTTGAGCATGGCGTCTGCGATATAGGCGTTGTGGGCAAAGATACAATTATGGAAATGGGCGGTTCTTTTTTTGAACTGGTAGACTTGGGATTTGGAAGATGCAGATTTGCTCTTGCAGCGAAGAAAGGCTCAGGCTTTTATGGAGGATATGATATAAAAACTATCGCAACGAAATATCCGAATGTAGCAAGGACATATTTTGAAGCAAAGGGTATGGATTTAGAAATTGTAAAGATAGAAGGCTCGGTTGAGCTTGCACCGCTTTTGGAACTTTCTGACGGTATAGTAGATATTGTAGAAACGGGAACAACACTCAAGGAAAACGGTTTAGAGGTTATTGAGTATATTGCTCCGATTTCAGCAAGACTTATAGTCAACACAGTTAGTATGAAGCTGAGACAGTCTGAAATAGAAAAACTGGTGTCATTATTTGAGGCTAATCTTTAATTTATGGTTATTTCTATATGAAATAGAGAGGGGGAATGCTCCGTAAGGGGCAAATATATATGAGTATTAAGACAATTTATGCAAACGGTAAGGACGAGGTTGAGTTTTTAAAACAGGTATCTGACCGAAACGGCGAGACAGATAAGAAGGTTACAGCAATAGTAAGCGAGATCATTGATACTGTTAAGTCGGGCGGAGACAAGGCTGTTAATGATTACACAGTAAAATTTGACGGAAAAGCACCTGAATATTATGAAGTTCCAAGAGACGTAATAAACGATGCTCTGACTGAGGCTGATCCTGCTTTTGTCGAGGCTCTTTTGAATGCACAGGAAAACATTGCAGACTTCCACAACAAACAGAAGTCACAGAGCTTTATAGACACAAAAAGCAACGGTGTTATCTTAGGTCAAAGAGTAAGAGGACTAGAGCGTGTTGGACTGTATGTTCCAGGCGGAACAGCCGCTTATCCGTCATCTGTTCTTATGAATGCCATTCCCGCAAAGATTGCAGGGGTTAAGGAAATTATTATGGTTACTCCTCCGCTAAAGGACGGAACGGCTAACAAGGATATTCTGGTTGCGGCGGCAATATGCGGAGTAGACAGAGTATTTCTGACAGGAGGCGCTCAGGCAATAGCGGCACTTGCATTTGGAACTGAGACAATTCCTAAGGTTGATAAGATAGTCGGACCGGGAAATATATTTGTTGCAACTGCAAAGAAGATTTTATTTGGCACTGTAGATATTGATATGATTGCAGGGCCGAGCGAGATTCTGGTTATCGCTGATGACAGTGCAAATCCAAAGTTTGTTGCGGCAGATTTAATGAGTCAGGCAGAGCACGATAAAATCGCATCGGCTATTTTGGTTACAACAAGCGAAAGGCTTGCTGAAGAGGTGAAAGTTGAACTCGATCGCCAGATAAAAGAGCTTTCAAGAAAAGAGATAATAGATGAATCACTGACAGGCTTTGGAGCAATAATTGTATGTGATTCAAAAGATAAGGCAGTACAGCTTGCAAACGACCTTGCTCCTGAACACTTAGAGGTTTTGTTTGAGAATCCATTAGAATATGTTGGTAGACTTGACAATGCAGGATCTATATTTCTAGGATCATATGCACCGGAGCCGCTGGGAGATTATTATGCAGGGCCTAATCACGTTCTGCCGACAAGCGGAACAGCAAGATTTTTCTCGCCGCTTTCTGTAAACAGTTTTGAAAAGCGTTCAAGCTTTATATATTACACTGAGGACGCATTATTACAGGCAAAGGACGATATTGTTCTGGTTGCTGAACGAGAGGGACTTACCGCACACGCAAATGCAGTAAAGGTGAGATTTGAATAAAGGAAAGTTTATAATGAAAAATTGGGAAAACAATATAAGAAAGGTTAAGCCTTATATCCCCGGAGAACAGCCAAAGGATAAGGGTATAATTAAATTAAACACAAATGAAAATCCGTACCCTCCTGCTGATGGAGTTGTTAAGGCTTTGAAAGATTATAATTCTGATAATTTAAGGCTTTATCCTGATCCCTCGTCTGAGGAGCTTGTTAACGCACTTGCTGAAAGGTATAGTGTAAAGCCATCACAGATATTTGTGGGCGTCGGCTCTGATGATGTTATATCTATGGCTTTTATGGCTTTTTTTAATTCAAGTAAGCCGATTATTTTCCCTGATATAACATATTCGTTTTACGATGTCTGGGCAGAAGTATATAATATCAATTATGAAGTAAAGCCGCTTGATGAGAATTTCAGAATCAATACAGATGATTATATTTGCGATAACGGTGGAATCATTTTTCCAAACCCTAACGCTCCTACGGGAGTATATGAAAGCCTCGACAAGATTGAAGAAATTGTAAAGGGAAATCCCGATGTGATTGTTATGATAGATGAGGCTTATATAGATTTCGGCGGAGAAAGCTGTATACCACTTTTAAACAAGTATGATAATCTGCTGGTTATTCAGACATTTTCAAAGTCACGCTCATTAGCAGGAGCAAGAATAGGCTTTGCGATCGGAAACGAAAAGCTTATTAAGTATCTAAATGATGTTAAGTTTTCGGTTAATTCCTATACTATGAACAGCCTTACGCAAAAAATAGGTGTTGAAGCAGTTAAAGATGAAAACTATTTTAGTGAAACGGTAAATAGGATAATTTCAACAAGAGAGAATGCAAAGTCAAAATTAAAAGAGCTTGGGTTTGTTTTTCCCGATTCTAAAAGCAACTTTATTTTTGCTTCACACCCAAACAAGTCTGCAAGAGAGATTTTTGATGAGCTTAAAAAGAGAAAGATATTTGTACGCTATTGGGATAAACATAGAATAGACAATTATCTGAGAATTACAATTGGTACAGACAAAGAGATGGAGAAGCTTTTTGAAGCTTTAGAATGTATATTGAGTAAGTAATATAAACGGAGGGTTATTATGAGAACAGCCGAGATTTCAAGAAAGACAAAGGAAACGGACATAAATATATTTGTAAAACTGGACGGAGAAGGCAAGGTGTCAATTGACACTGGAATCGGATTTTTCGACCATATGCTTGCAGCGTTCGGTGTACATTCAGGAATTGATATGCAGATAAATGTAACAGGCGATTTGAATGTTGACGGACACCATACTGTTGAGGACACCGGAATTGTTTTGGGTCAGACTATTTCAAAGGCTCTGGGGGATAAGTCTGGAATTGCCAGATACGGCAGCGCATACATTCCGATGGACGAGGCTTTGGGATTTTGTTCTCTTGACATAAGCGGAAGACCTTTTTTAGTATTTAATGCAGATTTTACTGATGAGAAAATAGGCGAAATGGACACTTGTCTTGTAGAGGAATTTTTCAGAGCGTTTGCATTTAATTCGGGAATAACTCTGCACGTCTCAGAGATTTACGGAAGCAACGATCACCATATTTGTGAGGCTTTGTTTAAGGCTGTAGCTCACGCATTTAAGGATGCAATTTGCAAAAGTAAGAACGGAGAGGTTTTGTCCACTAAGGGAGTGTTATAATTGATAGCTATAATTGATTACGGTGCAGGTAATATATTCAGCGTTAAGAATGCACTTGATATGCTCGGTGTTGAGAGTGTTCTGACAAAGGACAGAAAGGTTATTGAGGACTCAGACGCTATAATTCTGCCCGGGGTTGGTGCTTTTCCGTGGGCTATGAGCGAGCTTAAAAAGAGTGGTCTTGTTGAAACGATAAAGCATGAGGCAACAAAAAAGCCGTTTCTCGGAATATGTCTTGGAATGCAGCTTCTTTTAGATAAAAGTTATGAGTTTGAAGAGTGTGACGGGCTGGGACTTATTCCAGGAAAGGTTGATAAGATTGATGAGCCTGGGCTGATTATTCCGCATATGGGCTGGAACAAGCTTGAATACAATATCAAAAATTGTCCGCTGTTTGAGGGTTTGCCGGGGAATGATTATGTGTACTTTGTGCATTCGTTCAAGGCGTATTGCGATGATAAGAATCTGGCAGCTTATTGTGAGTATGGTGATAAGGTTCCGGCAATGATCTGGGATAGGAAATTCGTGTTTGGTGCTCAGTTCCATCCTGAAAAGAGCGGAAAAATCGGGCTAAAGATTTTGCAGAATTTTTCAAAACTGATCTTATAAAAGTTTTCAGTCAAGCCTAATTATCAGAGATATATTCAGATTAGTAACGGAGGACAAAAATGCTTGCAAAAAGAATTATTCCATGCCTTGATGTAAGAGATGGTCATGTTGTCAAGGGTGTTAATTTTGAGGGTATAAAGGAAGTCGGAGATCCTGTTGAATTTGCATATGAATACAATATACAGGGTGCTGACGAGCTTGTTTTTTATGATATAACCGCTTCTCACGAGAGGAGAGGGGCTATGCTTGAGGTTGTAAGAAACACTGCAAAAAAGGTTTTCATTCCTCTTACCGTCGGCGGAGGAATAAAGACTATTGACGATTTTCGAGAGACATTGAGAGCAGGAGCAGATAAAGTTTCAGTAAATTCTCAGGCTGTTCAGAACCCTGAGCTTATTCGTCAGGCGGCTGATATTTTCGGAAGTCAGTGTGTAGTTGTCGGAATTGACGCTAAGAAGGTCGCAGACGGAAAGTGGACTGTCTATATAAACGGTGGAAGAATAGATTACAAGCTAGATCTTATAGAGTGGGTAAAGGAAATAGAAAAGCTCGGCGCCGGCGAGATATGCCTGAATTCAATCGACACGGATGGCGTTCGGAACGGATATGATATAGAAATGCTCAACTCTGTTTGTGACGCTGTAAAAATTCCTGTGATAGCGTCGGGCGGCTGCGGAAAGCTGGAGGATTTTCTTGATGTCTTTGAAATGACAAACTGCTCTGCAGCTCTTGCTGCTTCTTTGTTTCATTTTAAGGAGTTAACGGTAAACGAGGTAAAATCTTATTTAATTAAGCACGGAGTTTCTGTAAGAGATTTGGGCAATAACTTATCGCCCAGACTGTTTTAGTAAATAAGCTTATTGAAAGGTAATAGCTATGAGTAAAATTAAAATTGATGTAAATAATCTTGACAAGTATTTTGTCAAGTCGGAGCTTGTTCCTGCGATTGCATTTGATGTTGACACAAAAAGCGTTTTAATGCTTGCATATATGAACAAAGAGAGCCTTAAGAAAACCCTCGAGACCGGCTACACCTGGTACTGGAGCCGTTCGAGGGGCGAGCTTTGGAACAAGGGCGCAACAAGCGGAAATCTTCAAAAGGTTGTTTCAATTTACAGCGACTGCGACGATGATACTCTGCTTCTGAATGTGAAACAGACTGGGAATGCCTGTCACACAGGCTCGTATAGCTGTTTTTTCAATGAGATGTATAATGAAGAATAATGGAGGATATAAAATGGATACTTTAAAGACTTTAGAACAGGTTGTCCTTTCAAGAAAGGAATCTAAAGCGGAAGGTTCATACACCTGCTATCTTTTTGAAAAGGGAATTGACAAGATACTGAAAAAAGTAGGGGAAGAGAGTGCAGAAACCATTATCGCCGCTAAGAACAAGGATAACTCTGAGCTTAAGGGTGAGATTGCTGACTTGTTGTATCACCTTATGGTAATGTGTGTTGAAAGAGGCTTGCCGTGGAGTGAGGTTGAAGCGGTTCTAGATGAACGCCACAACAAGACAGGCAATCTGAAGAAAATGAAAGTTGTTGATAAGAACACATAATTATAGCAATCCGCCTTTGAGAGAAATTCCCAAAGGCGGTTATTTATTGATGATTTGTAATAAAAATACACTTGATTTTTCAATAAAAAATGTCATATTTTGTTTAAGCGTGTAGAAGTTACAATAAAAAGAAAGTATATTGACATATTAGATAATAATGCTAAAATATAAGTGGATATATAATATAGGCC
>CANQJW010000064.1 GCA_947624345.1 uncultured Clostridia bacterium
TCACCGCGCACCCGCATAGCGGGTGGTTGATATTTCGCACGCTATGCGTGCTCAACTGGGTCTTTCCGACCCATAACTAAAAACAAACTGACTCCGCTTGAACTGCGAAATCAGTTTGTTGCTTAAATTTAATATTCACTACCTTATTTGACGCTTGCCTTATAGCCTGCATCCTCGACCGCTTTAATAAGCGTTTGAGCTTCCACGTTCTTTGAAAGATTGATATAAGCCAGTCCTTTTTTCAGATTAACCTCAGCCTTAACGCCATCGATTGCGTTAAGTGCGGATTCAACAGCCCCAGAACAGTGAGCACAGCTCATACCCTCAACCTTAAGTGTCAAATCACACTTTACCTTTCCAAACATCTCTGTATCCTCCTTTATATTATTAAGCTCATTTTCAGAGCTTATGTTCTTTAAATTTCTAGGCTTGAAAAATCTAAGCCTTAAAGCATTTGTCACAACACATACGCTGCTTAAACTCATTGCCGCCGCCGCAAGCATAGGCGAAAGCTTAATGCTAAACGCACTATAAAAAACTCCTGCCGCTATCGGTATTCCGACAACATTATAGAAAAACGCCCAGAACAGATTTTCCTTTATGTTTTTTATAACCGCCTTACTAAGATCAATTGCGGTACAAACATCAAGTATATCGTTTTTCATAAGCACAACATCTGCACTCTCAATTGCAATATCAACGCCTGCTCCTATTGCAATACCAACATCTGCTCTCGCGAGTGCAGGGGCGTCGTTTATTCCATCGCCGACCATTGCAACCTTATTTCCGTTTTCCTGATAAGATGCTACAACGCTCTCTTTTTCCTGCGGCAGAACATTTGCAATTACATTATCTATACCCAGCTTATTTCTGACCGCTTCAGCAGTATTCTTGTTATCACCTGTTAGCATTGTAACCTTTATTCCGCTTTTTTTCAAGAGGGTTACAGCACTAAAGCTTGTGGACTTCACCTTATCGGCAACAGCAATAATTCCAATAGCTTTATTTTCATCAGCAACTATTAGAGGCGTTTTGCCCTCAAGAGATAACCTTTCTATATCGTTTTTGATATTCTCATAGTTTATGTTATTAGCATCAATGTATGTTGAGTTTCCTATATAATATCCTTTTCCCTGAATCTCACCAAAAACGCCTTTTCCGAATTCTGCTTTAAAGCCGTCAACACTCATCAATGAAAGCTCTTGCCTTTCGCACTCTCTTACCACTGCATCTGCAAGAGGATGCTCGCTCATATTTTCAATGCTTCCTGCAATCACCATAAGCCTTTTCTCGTCGATATCAAGTGCAATAACATCTGTTACACCGGGCTTTCCCTCGGTTAGTGTTCCCGTTTTGTCAAGGATAACATCGGTAACCTTATGAAGTGCCTCAAGTGCCTCTCCTGACTTTATTAAAATACCATTCTGCGCTGATTTTCCCGTTCCGACCATTATTGCAACAGGGGTTGCAAGACCTAATGCACACGGACAGGATACTACAAGAACAGAAATCGCTATACTCATTGCGAATTCAAAGCTTGCTCCGCAGAGAAGCCAGATAATAAGTGCAACTATTGCAATTACAATTACAATGGGAACAAAAACTCCCGACACCTTATCGGCTATCTTTGCTATCGGCGCCTTTGATGAAGAAGCCTCCTCAACAAGCTTTATAATCTGAGAAAGCGTAGTGTTTTCTCCAACTCTTGTAGCTTTGTATTTAATATATCCGCTGCTTAGCATCGTAGCCGATATAACGCTTTCCCCTGCTGCTTTTGAAACAGGAACACTTTCTCCTGTAATAGCCGATTGGTCAAGACTTCCCTCGCCCTCAACTATCTCGCCGTCAACGGCAATTCTCTCGCCTGCCTTTGCTAAAACTATATCTCCCTCTCGAATCTCCTCAACTAAAATCTCCATTTCCTCGCCGTCTTTTATTACAGTTGCCGTTTCAGGCGCAAGATTCAAAAGCCTATCTATTGCCTCACTTGTTTTTGATTTTGATCTTGTCTCAAGATATTTTCCAACCGTTATAAGCGTTAAGATAGTAGCCGTCGATTCAAAATACAGATCCATATGGAATCTTTCCACAGTTTCCATATCGCCTGTTTTTAATCCCACAGCTATGCGGATTATCGCATATAAGCCGTAAAGGAAGGCTGATGCAGAACCAATTGCAATAAGACTGTCCATATTAGGCGAGCCCTTAAACAGATTTTTAAAGCCGACGGTATAATACTTGTGGTTTATTATCATAATGGGAATACAAAATACAAGCTGGATCAACGCAAAATTAAGCGCGTTATGATGACCGGTAAATATAGACGGAATTGGAAGTCCTATCATATGCCCCATTGAAATATACATAAGTGGAATTAAAAGACATACTGAAGAAACAAGTCTTTTAAGCATAGCTTTTTCGGCATCGCTTTTGATGCCGGATGATAAATTGCTCTTTGCATCAAAAAGATTAGCGCCATACCCTGCTTCTCTTACTGCATTTATAATTTCATCGGCACTCAGACTGTCATCATATTCAGCCGTCATAGAATTTGTAAGCAGATTTACCGAAACGCTTATAATTCCGTCAAGCTTTGACACTTCTCTCTCAACCCTTGCTGAGCAAGCAGAACAGGTCATTCCCGAAATGGCAAATTTATTTTTCATAAAAAGGATTCCCTCACTTGAAATGATTATATAATAAATTAGTTTTTGAAATTAGTTTTTGCTATCTCCTATTATATCAATATGAAATGATAATGTCAAATTTAAGCTTACAACTTATTATATATATAGTATGCTCCAATTAAACCGTCAAATATATTACAAAACATCTTAAATAGTTTTGGGCAATTTTAACTAAGCTGTTAGTTATAAATTGTTTAAAATCACAAAAATGCATTTTATGAGGGTGTTTGACTACTTTATTTGTTTAAACTGAGCAAAATTTCATTGACAATATGATCTTTTTATGATATATTTAACATATGGTGTGAGTATTCACAGCAAATATAAATTTTTATAAAAGGAGGAAAATTTCGTGAAGTTAACAAAAAGGCTTCTCGCTGCATTACTGGCTTTGGCAGCTACTGTTTCAGTCACAGGATGCAGAGGTTCTGATGGAGATTCTTCTTATGAGGAAAAAATTAATGTTCCTTCAACCGATGCAATTGCTGAAATTCCAGAGGGTGCAGAAAACACGCTTCAATATCTCGGTATTACTGATTTAAACCCGACTGACACAGCAAAAGAAAAAAGCGTTGAAATGACATTGTTCAATGAAAAGGGGGGCAAGGTTAAATACATACAAACCCAACATAAAGATTTAAGCAACAAGTTGTCATCACTTATTCTAGCTGATACACCACCTGATATGGTTTCATATGGTGTTGGAATAATGGTTTATCCTTACAACATCATTAAGGGCATTTTCCAACCAGTTGATGAGATCGTTGATTTCGATTCAGATATTTGGGCTGATATGAAGCCAATCGCTGACCAGTTTGCAATAGCCGGCAAGCATTATGTTGCACCTGCATCATTCGGTGATACAGTTCCGCTTATGTTCTACGATAATAATGTTATTGCAAATGAAGGACTTGAAGATCCTTATGAATTATATCTTAAAGATGAATGGAATTGGGATACAGCAGAAGAAATTATGACCGAATATGTGTCTAATGCAACTGGCGATGAGGAAAGATACGGTGTATGGGGTTGGTTCCCTGAACAAATTTTCTTAACAACAGGTTCTACTATCATCAAGTATGATGAGAAAAAAGATGAGTTTGTAAATAACTCAAAGGATCCTAACCTTGAGAGAGCTGCTAACTATCTTTATAACTTAGAAAAAAATGGTCTGATCAACCCTGAGGGTTGGCTTGGCAATCCTAAATCAACATTTGAACATAATACTCTTTTCTGTTCATTGGGAAGATGGGCTGCTGTAACAAACAATGCTCCTCAATCAGGTGACGATTGGATGTGCGTTCCTATTCCAAATGATCCTAACTCTGACAAATATTACAGAGCTCTTGACCTCACTGTTCCAACTAACACATTGTGGATAGCAGGCTCAACTAAGAAGGAAGCTATGAAATGCTGGCTTGAGTGCTGTAAGATTGCTAACACAAATGAGGAATATAAAGAAGCTAACAAGAAAAAGTTCTTCGAGAATGCACCTAACTGGTCTGAGGAAATGTATCAGATGGCATTTGAAGAGGTATTCTCAGATAAATTCACTTTAATTGTTGACCCGGGTACAGGCATCTCAAGCGTGATTTCAGATGACTCTGCTGCTACTAACGATGAGGGAAAAGCCGTTAATGGTTATATGTATTTGGCAACAACTAAATATGACTATGCATCAGGTGGCGCTCAATATACTTGGTCACAGATACGTGAAAAGTATAATCCAACTATCAATAGTGAGTTAAAGAAATTCAACGCAAACTATAAAAAGTATTTAAAGAAAAATAAGTAATAAAAGACTTTTTCAGTCAGGAGGATTATTCTCCTGACTTCTTTTTTATTGTGAAACAACAAAATTTCGAGTCGCCCGACCAAAATCTACCATTTCGTTGCAGGTCGCTTTTTTTTGTATAAACCTGATAGATTTAATTGACATAAAAGATAAAATATAGTATACTATTTTAAATGGATTATATTTTTATGTAATTTATTTTTATTTTCATTAACTAGGAGGATTATTATGAAATCATTTAAACGCATTTGGGCTGCATTGCTGGCAATTGGAATTTCTGTTACCATTGTCGGATGTGAAAAAACATCAGATTCATCTTATGAAGAAACTGTCGCAGTTCCAACAGCAGAAGAAATTGAGAAAATTCCTGAAGGTGCGGAAAACACTCTTGACTGGTGTTCCTACTATGACCTCAACCCGTCTTCAAACAGTGAGGAAAAATACACTAATGTTTCTCTGTTTGAGGACAAGGGCGGTAAAATCAATTACATAAGCTGTGGAGGTTCTACCAATAAGTTCAACAAGCTTTCTGAGCTAATTTTAGCAAATACTCCGCCTGATATATTCCCATATGAACAAAAGATGACCTTCCCTATCGGAGTTATAAAGGAAAGATATCAATCTGTTGACAGCATTGTTGACTTTGACTCTCCTTTATGGTCTGATGTTAAGGATACTGCCGAGCAATTTTCTTTAAACGGAAAGCACTATGTCGCTCCTATATCCTTTGGTACGCTGGTTACACTTACATATGACCTTGATGTTATTGAAAGAGAAGGCTTAGAAGATCCATATGATCTGTATCAGGAAGGAAAGTGGGACTGGGACGCATTTTATGATATTATGAAGCAATATAAGGATAATGCAGAAGGCGATGAAGAAAGATATGGTATCAACGGTTGGTATCACCCGTTCTTCTTCCAATCAACAGGTCAGACAATAATTAAAAAAGATACTAAAACAGGAAAATATATAAACAATATTAAAAACCCTGATCTTGAGCGTGCCGCAGAATTCTTATACAAGCTTACAAAAGAAGGCTTAGATAACCCAGCATGGATAGGTGATGCTTCGCAAACCTTTAAATCCAACACACTATTTTTTGCTATGGGACCTTGGGCTTCAACAGGAGGACCACACACACCTAAAGCTGGAGAAAGATGGGGCGTTGTTCCGATGCCTAGAGATCCTAACACAGATGTACTATATACAACACTTGACATTGGTGCTTATATGTGGGTAAAGGGTTCTACAAAAACTGAGGCTATGAAATGCTGGTATGAATGCTCAAAGCTGGCTGCAACTGCAAATGAATATAAGGAAATATCCAAAAAGAAATTCTTCGTTGACAACCCTAACTGGTCTCAGGAAGCATATCAGGTAACATATGAGGACGTTATTTCAGATAAATTCACCAGACTTATTGACCCTGGTTACGGAATTTCTACGGTTCTTTCTGACGACGATGCAGCTACAACTGTATCTAAGGAAGCAGTAATTGCATATCTATACTCATCTGTAAGAAAATTTGATGATTCGGGAACTCAAATGACCTGGACACAGCTTCGTGAAAAATATTCGTCTACTATAGACAGCGAGCTAAAAAAATTCAATGCAAGTCTTGACGAATTTGTGAAAAAAGATAAATAGAGATAAACTAAAGCCCTGAGGAAATTCCTCGGGGCTTAAATTATTATTATATCAATTATTCATTTCTTCCGCAGCACTTCTTATACTTCTTACCGCTTCCGCAAGGACAAGGATCGTTTCTTCCCGGCTTTTTCTTAACTGTTCTTGTTCCAGAAAGTGAATCGTCAGTCTTGGTAGGATTAGCCTTTAAAACCTGCTCTCTCTTAGGCTCTTCATTTGTCCTTACCTTGACTGTATACATCATACGAACGGTTTCTTCACAAATTGAAGCTATCATTTCGTCAAACATATCAAAACCTTCGATACGATACTCAACAACAGGATTCTTGTTTCCGTAAGCACGCAGACCGATACCTCTCTTAAGCTCCTCCATATTGTCGATATGAGCCATCCACTTTGTATCAACAACCTTCAAAAGAACAACTCTTTCAACCTCTCTGAGAACTTCAGGTGTAAGCTCTTTTTCACGCTCTTCATACTTCTTTAACGCTCTTTCGGTAAGCTCGTCGATTATCTCCTGCTTAGTAACTCTGTCAAGCTCAACAGGATCAAATCTTAAATCATCATCAGTTGTGAACAGTCCCATAAGGAAGTCACGAAGTCCGTCTAAATTCCAGTTGTCGTGAACATCTTCTTCAACGAGATATACATTAACAGTGTTCACAATGAAGTCCTTGATCATCTTGATGATCTGATCGTGTATATCATCACCCTCAAGAACCTGTGATCTCTGCTTGTATATAATCTCTCTCTGAGAGTTCATAACATCGTCGTAATTTAAGACATTCTTTCTTATTCCGAAGTTTCTGCCCTCAACCTTTTTCTGTGATGATTCTATTACATTAGAAAGCATCTTGCTTTGAATAGGCATATCCTCGTCGACTTTTAAGGTGTTCATCATATGAGTTATTCTCTCACCGCCGAACAGCCTCATTAGGTCGTCCTCCAAAGACAGGAAGAATATCGAACCGCCCTCGTCTCCCTGACGTCCCGCACGTCCTCTGAGCTGGTTATCGATACGCCTTGACTCGTGACGCTCAGTACCGATAATCATAAGTCCGCCTGCCTCTTTAACAGCAACAGCCTTTTCCTTGACTTCCTTAGAATACTTATCATAAAATTCTCTGTATTCTTTTCTCGCCTTGATTATCTCTTCGTCGTCAGTTTCGCCATAGCCGACTGCTTCGTTGATTACATCTTCATCATAGCCCAGCTTTTTAAGCTCTTTCTTTGCAAGAAACTCAGCATTACCTCCGAGCATAATGTCAGTACCACGACCTGCCATATTAGTAGCAATCGTTACCGCACCGTATTGACCTGCCTGAGCAACTATCTCAGCTTCCTTTTCGTGCTGTTTAGCGTTCAATACATTGTGCTTTATGCCCTTGTTCTTTAACATTCTTGAAAGAATCTCAGACTTCTCAATTGAAATTGTACCAACCAGACAAGGCTGTCCCTTTTCGTGACATTTTATAATCTGTTCGATAACAGCATTGTATTTAGCCTGCTCAGTCTTATATACAACATCTGAATAATCTATTCTGATAACAGGCATATTCGTCGGAACCTCAATAACATCGAGCTTGTATATTTCTCTGAACTCGCTCTCTTCTGTTAAAGCAGTACCTGTCATACCGGATAGCTTTTCATAAAGACGGAAATAGTTCTGGAATGTAATAGTGGCAATAGTCTTAGACTCGTGAGCGACCTTTACCCCCTCTTTAGCCTCTATAGCCTGATGAAGACCGTCATTGAAACGACGTCCTATCATCAAACGTCCGGTAAACTCGTCAACGATAATAACCTCGCCGTCACGGACAACATAGTCAATATCCTTTTTCATAACGCCATTTGCTTTGATTGCCTGATTGATATGGTGCAAGAGCGTCATATTTTCAGCGTCCATAAGGTTAATAACATTGAAAGCCTGTTCTGCTTTTTTAACACCCTTTTTAGTTATAGTAGCAGTCTTAGCCTTTTCGTCTACAATGTAATCACCCTCTACAAGGTCGTTATCAGCCTTATCGTCAAGCTCAGCAACGATTGTAGGTTTAAGCGTTTTAGCAAATCTGTCGGCTAGGGTATAAAGCTCGGTTGACTTATCTCCTCTGCCTGAGATAATAAGAGGCGTTCTAGCCTCATCTATCAAAATCGAGTCGACCTCATCGACGATAGCAAAAGCATGTCCTCTCTGAACCTTGTCCTTCTTGTAGATAACCATATTATCACGAAGATAGTCAAAACCAAGCTCGTTATTTGTGGCATATGTAATGTCACAATTATACGCTTCACGTCTTTCGTCGTTGTTAAGACCGTTTAAAATAACTCCTATTGAAAGACCTAAGAACTTATAAACTCTTCCCATTTCCTCTGACTGGAATTTTGCAAGATAGTCGTTTACGGTTACAACATGAACGCCCTTTCCGTTCAGAGCATTTAAATATGAAGCAAGACAAGCAACAAGGGTTTTACCTTCACCTGTTTTCATCTCGGCTATTCTTCCCTGATGCAAAACTATAGCTCCGAGAACCTGAACCGGAAACGGCTTTTTGCCTAAAACTCTGTCTGCCGCCTCACGAGCAGTTGCCAAAGCCTCTGGCATAATATCGTCAAGCGTTTGTCCGTCAGCAAGCCTTTGCTTAAATTCGTCTGTTTTTGCCTTTAAATCAGCATCAGAAAGCTTCTGATATTCCTCGTCTAAATCCAATACTTTCTGCATTATCGGTTTTATGCGGGCAAGCTCCTTTTTGCTGTAATTTCCGAAGATCATATCTAAAATGTTCATTTATTCTTATTCCACCTTTTTGAAATTTTTAATATATTTATAGATAAAAGATATTATACTATATAAATAAAATAAAGTCAAGATTCATAAATGTAAAATATAGCATTTTTCTGCGTTGTAAATAGATGTGACCCATTTTTAATAAAAAATAAAGTAAAAAATATGATATAATGTTTTGCCTT
>CANQJW010000065.1 GCA_947624345.1 uncultured Clostridia bacterium
GAAAGAGGTTGTACTGATGCCCAAAATAATGGAAATTGTAGCAAATGAGACCAAAGGTAAAAGTTATCGCACATACAAGTATAGTTATGATTCTGTTGGTGTTCCTTCAATTGAATATGATGACGACATTTCAAAAATAATGAAATGGAAAGATAGCGGTGAAACTTCAAATTACAAGACCGCAATAGATATGAAGCCACTGGCTGATAAATTGCACGAATTCGGCGAAACTCCATTGATAAGATACTTTTTAGATGGTTCTCGACATGTTTTTAAGGTTGACGATATTGCATATAACAAAAAAGTATTTCCCGTAGTTGCCGGACAAATTGGGGTTGGGTGCTGTAAAAGAGAAAATAAGAGAATGCAGCCTGAGCTGTTCTATCGTGACCTTGTTTTGGCTCTGCCAAAAGAGAGCAATGCTGATGGGTGGAACGATAACGCTTATTTTGCTTCAACTTGTGAAAAACTCAATCAAAGCGAAGAGTTAAAAAAATTAAAGTTGCAGTTCTCTGCTATTATTCCCTATGATTCAACAAAAAGTATTGCACATGGAAGCAAGCTGGATAATTTGGCGATTTCTGTCATACAAGATTATATGGTAGAAAAAGAAAAACAAATGGTTTCAGAACTTGTAAAAAAGAAACTTTTGAGTCAGAACAGCTACTTGCTTAAAGACGGTTCTCTTGAATATCAGAAAATGTCTTCCGGTAAAACAGAACTTAGATCTTTGCAGCAAATCAAGCATAATTACAACTGGGTTATAGGCGTGTCAAAGTCGTTCAATCCTGAACTATGTTTAGACCATACGGGCAAACCAAATTCGAATTACATTGCTAATCTGCCAGTGTTTCACAGAACGCCTGTTGCAAGATACGAAAGCAGCCGCGTCGGTGGTGATGTTGCGTTTGGAGTATGGTATATACGGCTCCGTGACAAAAAAAGAACACAGACACCTTTTGACGGAGTAGTTAAAGTTGAAAAAATTATGATGGATGAGGAAATGAAAAACGGGATTGACAGCGATGTAATCGATTTGCTTTCTGCGAATATTATAAATGAACGTAATCCCACTTGCTATGGTGCGGATCGACGTTGGGCTAATCATCTTTATCCTGTATATTTGACCGAAACATTTGTTAAAAGCAAATATATAAGTGAAGAGACGTTTTTGCATTTATTTTAAGGAGGAGTAAGAATATGTCAAATAAAGTAATCGGCAGGGTGGTTGCTACAGAAAAATGTCCCACTACCATTGATGATTTTACATTTTGGACCGACCCTGAACTTATATTGAATCCATTTGATATAGTTAAGGTTGAACACGTTAACAACTCGTACTCTTACGGGGTTATAGAAGATATTGCTCATATTACCGATTCGGCAAGTTTCCTTTCAAATTTTATTTCCAGTGACTTTGGCGATGTCAATGCAGAGGAAAACACCTTGCGTGTCGGTATGAACTATGTTAAGGCAAAGGTTGTGTGCAACACTTTAAATATTTATATTCCTTTGCAAAGTAATGCAAAGGTTACACTTGCTACCGCCGAAGAAATTAACTATGCTTTGGGGTTAAATGATATAAAAAATCCTCTTGTTTGTGGTTATCTTGAAATGTATGAGGGAACGAAGGATTCTGAAAAGGTCGTTCTTCCTGTTAATCTTAATTCAAAGTTTATAATAGGTCCTGAAGGCGCTCATCTTAACATATCAGGTATTTCCGGACTGGCGTCAAAAACTTCTTATGCTATGTTTTTGTTGAAAGCTATACAGGAAAGCTATATGAAAAAAACCAAGGATGATTTGGAAGAAGACAGCGTAGCTTTTGTTCTGTTTAATGTCAAGGGCAAAGACTTACTTACTATTGACCAGATAAATGACTTTTCGGACGAAAAAAATCCTGCAAAAGAAAAGGCAGAAACAATTGCGAAATATAAGGCTATGGGATTGTCGCCGGAGCCTTTTAAGAATGTGCACTATTATTACCCGTATTCCATTCCAAAAACCAGCCAATGGAACACATACATGAATGCGGAAGATGTAACCGACAATATAAAAAAGAAAAAAGCTAAGATGTTTAAGTATGTTTATGAATATGACAAGGATAATCTTGATTTGATGTTTGCGAATATTGATGATTCAACCCAAACCATGGATTCGATTATAAGCTATATTATGTCGGGACAGGGAAAATTCGGTTCTATAAAAGACTGGCAGTCTTTCTTGGATGCTGTCAACGAAAAGTGCGGAACAGGTGGAAGTTCAGATAAAGAGATTCCTGTGTCCAGTTGGAGAAAGTTTTATCGCATCATTAAAAAGAGTATACAAGACAATAAAATGTTTGCGAGAGATGTGCGGGAAGAGGATGACGAAATACGGCTTGAAGACGCATTGAAACGTATCAAGAGCAATGAGGTGCATGTTATTGATATAGCGAAACTATCCGAGGATAAGCAGTCATTTGTTTTTGGTGACGCAATTCGCACAATCTACAATTTACAACTTGGAAAATACAGTGGCGACGAGGGTGTTGATAATCCTTCGAGGATCGTCATTTTTATTGACGAGCTTAATAAATATGCGTCAAAGGATGCCCCCAAAAATTCGCCTATACTTCGGCAGGTACTTGATGTGGCGGAAAGAGGACGTTCCTTGGGAGTAGTGCTGTTTTCGGCTGAGCAGTTCCGTAGTGCTATTCACGAAAGAATTACAGGCAACTGTTCAACAAACGCTTATGGGAGAACAAACTCTATTGAGATTACGAAGAGCGATTATAAAAGCGTTCCGTCGGTATATAAAACTATGATGACAAGGCTTAAACAAGGCGAGTATATTATTTATAATCCTGTGTTCAGGTCATTGCTGAATATTAAATTTCCTAAGCCGATTTATAAGCAGTTTAAGTAAGGAGAGTTGTTATGGCAACAGTTGGTAAAAATATACTTGATAATCTTACGACCGGTATGTATTCGGATTCAAAGGTAATATATCGTGAATACATACAGAATGCCTGTGACCAAATAGACTTAGCGGTAAAAGAGGGATTGCTTCAAAAAGACGAGGGAGAAGTTTCTATTTATATTGATGCTAATAAACGGTACATCAGCATTAAAGATAATGCAACAGGTGTTAAATCCTCGTCGTTCGTCGATGATTTGGGAGATATTGCCAACAGCAACAAACAAATCGGTGAGAATAAGGGCTTTAGAGGCATTGGGCGTCTTTGCGGATTAGGGTATTGTAAAACCTTGAAATTCACTACCAGCTTTTTCGGAGAAGATGTTGCTTCTGTAATGACTTGCGACGCCAAAAAGATGAGGACTATGCTTATAGAGCCGAAAAAATATACTTTGGATGAAATATGGGAAGCGATTGTATCATTTGACAAGAAACCTGCGAACAATGATGATCATTATTTTGAAGTGGAAATGTTTGACATTAATAAAGAAAATACAGATTTACTTGATTCGCAAAAGGTTCAGGAATATCTTAGTTTTGTTGCGCCTGTCGCGTATAAAAACACATTTATTTTTAGGTCTAAAATATATGAGTATGCCAAGAGAAATAAATATAGCATTGATGAGTACTCCGTAAAGGTTAACGGAGCGGATGTTTTCAAAGAATATACAACGCGTTTAAAAGATATTAACGGTAATATTCAGAATAATTATGACGAGATTTCTGACGTGGAATTTAAAGACTTTCGTGATAATGACGGGAATTTGTTGGCTTGGATGTGGATAGGGTTATCAAGATTTGAAAAACAAATCCCTATAATTAATCTAATGCGCGGGATTCGTTTAAGAAGTGCAAATATCCAGATTGGCGGCGATAACTCGTTAGCCCACTTGTTTAAAGAACAACGGGGTAATTATTATTTTGTCGGCGAGGTTTTTGCCGTTGACAAACAGTTAATTCCAAATTCGCAGCGCAATTATTTTAATGAGAACGAAACAAGAGTTGCGTTTGAGGACAAGCTTAGAGATTATTTCTACGATGAACTCCACAAGTTGTATTATGCTGCGAACAAAATTAAAAACGCCTATAAAAGGCAGGAGGAGTATCTCTATAAGGTAAACGAATATAAAAAGAAGAACGAATATAACGGCTTTGTTGACGAAGAAGACCGTCAAAAAATGCAATCGGATATTGAGCAGGCTAAGAAAAAAGCCGACGAAGCCGAAAAGCAGCTTTCAAAATTTAATGACATAAAAAACTCTCCGTTGGCTGAGGTGCACAAAAGTATAGGTAAACATTATGGTGCGGAGTCGTTGAAGAAAAAAGTCGACGAAACTGCCATTGGCGAAGATACTTCCGGTTCGAAAAATAAATCGTTTGTTACGTCAAGTATGTCTAAGCTAACTAGAAACGAACGGAAGATTGTAAGCAAGATTTTATCTATAATAACTGATAATGCACCCAAAGAAATAGCAGAGTTACTCATCAACAAAATCAAAGAGGAAATGAGATAGTCCAATGAACAGAAAAGTACTTCTTGTAGAGCCAAATTATAAAAACAAGTATCCGCCAATGGGCTTGATGAAGCTTGCTACATATTATAGGATGGTTGGCGATGATGTTCGCTTTTATAAAGGTGATATGCGGTTGCTTGGGGTAGAATTGATTTGCGAAGACCTCATAAATCATCTTGAAATACGTTTCCCAAATGTTTTTTGGAAATCATATTACCCTATCCTTTTTGACTTTATTAAACTCGGCAAGTACTCCGTTCTTGAGAATGATGCTGTTTTTGATGATGAGGATGTTCTGGATTCGGTAAAAGAATACAGGAAGAAATATATAGATAAGGAGTACTTTGCTAAACCGCGCTTTGATAAGGTAGGTATTACAACGCTTTTTACATTTTATTGGGATATTACTATTGACACAATAAATTATGCAAAGCAACTTTGCAAAAATAAAAAGGATGTAATGGTAGGGGGGATTATGTCGTCTTTGTTGCCTGACGAAGTGTATGAGTCAACAGGAATTCACCCCTTTGTTGGATTATTAAATCACAAGGGAGATATTGACAAGGGAAATAAACTAATAATAGATGAGCTTCCTTTGGATTACTCTATTCTTGAAGAAATAGATTATGTTTATCCGGCTCATAACGCTTATTTTGCCTATATGACAAGAGGGTGCGTAAACAAGTGCAAATTTTGTGCTGTACCTAAGTTAGAACCTGAGTATTGTAATTATATTGGTCTTGAAAAGCGAATTAACATTACACGTGAGCGTTTTGGAGAACAGCGAGACCTTTTGCTGCTTGACAACAATGTTCTTGCTTCGAAGTGTTATAATAAGATAATTGATGAGATAAAAAAATGCGGTTTTGGAGTAGGTGCAACTTATACACCTCCTAACGAGTATGAGATTATGATAAACAATCTTAAAGACGGCTATAACGATAGGGCTTATATACGAAAGGCAATAAAAATTTACCGTGAGCTTGTTGACAAAATAGATGACAATACGGTAAGAAAAGATCTGTATAACCGACTTGAAGAGGCACATTGTTTATATCATTATACTGCCACAAAAGAAAAAATTATAGAGTTGGATGCCTATATTCGCCCCTTATATGATAAATTGTACAATCCGTCAGCTAAAAGAAAACGTATAGTTGACTTTAATCAGGGCATAGACTCACGGCTTATTACGGATAAAAACATGAAAAAGCTTTCCGAAGTGAATATTAAGCCGTTGAGAATTGCGTTCGACCACTGGGAACTAAGAGATGTTTATGAGCGTTCGGTAAGGATAGCCGTTAATAATGGTATAACGAATTTATCTAATTATTTGTTATATAATTTTGAGGACAAACCGGAAGAACTGTATTATAGACTGCGCCTTAATGTCGATTTGTGTGAGGAACTAGGTGCAAGTATATATTCTTTTCCAATGAAGTACCATCCTATAAATGATAAAGATTATTTTAAAAACCGCGATTATATAGGCAAGCATTGGAACAGAAAGTTCATTAGGGCTATTCAAGCTGTACTAAATTCAACAAAGGGGAAGATAGGAAAGGGCGTTACTTTTTTTGAAGAGGCATTTGGTAGAAATGTTGAAGAATTTATGAAAATCCTCTGGATGCCAGAAACATTTATAATATATCGGCGCATTTATGATGCGGACTTAAGAGCGCGTCTGGCAGATCGTTATAAAACTGTTACCGAACACGACTGCGACCTTGCAAATGAATGGTGGGAAAAGTTTAAGGCACTCTCCCCTGCAAAGCTTGAAAAGGCAAAGAAAATTATTGCTTTAAACAAGTTTAAGGATGGGGATTACAAGTGTCAAGACAAGAAAGTTTTAGAAGTTTTGCAATATTATAAAATCACGCGTAATGATACCGAAAACAGCGAAACGGATTAAATTGCCGGCTTCTTAGAAATTTGACATATCGCTGAATCGGCTTGTACTCTTACTGCTTGAAAATGTACTATAGCCCGCCGTTCTATCGCAATCAACTTTTAGCGGAAACCATGGTTGAGTTTAATATGATAGATACTCATTCAATGGGAATACGCAAGGTATTCAGAAATCAGGAAAAGAAGTTCTTTACAGAAAATCAGCTAAATGGATATGGACTTAATAATTTCATCTAATAATTCATCTGATTAAATCCTAAATGATGGCTTTGCTAAGCACTTTTCCATTAGCTAGACTCAAAATCAACGGAAAAATTTAGCTGATAATTTAACCGGTACGCTCAACAAATAAAGATGTGTCCAAACGCGTCGCGTATTAAAATATTTGTCATTTAATTGTCTGCTTTTACCAATCTCCCCGCCTTATTTTTATATACACCTGCTTGTATGATTATTGCGTTTTTTGTTCTTCCGTTCTTCCTCAACGAGTCGCGAAATGTAATCCCCCTTTGAAATCTCGTAGTAGGTCTTGGCAATCTCCGAGTACAGTTCACACAATTTGCTGCACCTCTCGAAGTTCTCTTTGAGGGGTGCAACTTTTTTCTGCGTGTCGGCAACAACGGATTTTAAGTACTCGTAATCCGAGCGGCTTGTGATGTTGTTGCATTCGAGGATAGGCTTATACATTTTCAAGCGAAATTCCTCTGCGGGCGTGCGTTCTTCCTTGTCCAGCGACGAAAAATATTCTTCGGCTTGTTCGGCAAGACCTGTGAGCGTATCTTGCTGTGCCGCAAGCGCATTCAACTCCTGACGCGCTTTTTCAACTTCGTATTCAAGATGACGAATTTTGCCCTCTACCTCTCCGATAGAACGGAGATTGTCACGGTTAATTATCGTAAGCTGCGCCGACAGCTTGTAAACGTCCAAATCATTCTGCGGCGAATACGGCGCGGAGGTGTCGCGCTTGCGCTGAACCTTTCTGCCCATGAGCGCGAGTTGCTCCACATCATAAATCGTCGTTGAAAAACGCTCACTCAACTCGGACTTCTGACCGAGCAGCGCAACTCCCGAACCAACGTCCTTCCACAAAATTCTTGAAGCAAGGCTCTCAATGGTGTAGTCCTCACCGAGCGTTTTCAAACGAACGGCTCTTTGCTGTTCTGGTGCTTTTACCGAGATATATTTCCCTCGTCGAACCGTGTAGTCTAACAACTCTAACTCCGCGAGCAACTCGTCAACATTCTTGACCTTGAGTATCAGTCCGTCTATCTCCAGACGGATTTTTTGTTTCCAAGAAGTGCCTCGTTGCTCATTCTGCCATTCGTTGTATTCAACGGTTTTGCGTTTGGCTTTGGATTGGTCAAACGGTTGAATTCCAAATGCAAGGCACACCCTGTCGGAAATCTCTTTAAGTTCGTCAAGGGTTTTCTTGTTGGCGTTGAATTTTCGCCCGTCGATGCCGTAAGTATTTATGATGATGTGGTTGTGAACGTGAGCCTTATCGTTGTGTGTCGCTATAACCACCTGACAACTATCCCCAAATGCCTTACGCGCAAAAGTCCTCGCGATTTTATGAGCAAGCTCAGGTGAGATGTTGCCCTTCGGGTCGAAACTTTGGATATAGTGGATTGCCTTGACGCGTCCTTTCCCTTGCTTGGGCAACGGCTCATCAAACTTGTGACTTGAAAAATGTTCGTAGACCGTTTTCATCATCAAGTACGCGTCCCTCGCATTCGGCAGACAGTTGACCGCATTGGTGTAAAGCAAATCCTCGGTCTTGTCGGGGTTAGTATGTAGGCTAGGCTGCGATTGACGGTAGTGCGGAGAGAAATTGATTTAAGGTATGGCATAACGATTCGTTCTCCTTTCTGAGTTTCTCCACATCTTCGGCATAGATGTTGTGGGTTTCATTCGCTTTCTTCGCAATCTGGTTGATGTTCGCTCCAATGATACGCAAGGCTTTCATCACCTCACCAACTTCGGACATATTATAATAGGTAACGTGTCCCGTGAGGGCTATGTGTCTTATAAATTCTCCCGTTTTCATCAGAACAGCAGCTGCTCTCTCCTCAATCAACTTCCATTCATCTGTCGAGAATATGACCTCCTTGCGTTTTACCTGTTTGTACTTTCTCATAATTTTTCTACCTCCTGTTAATTGAAATGGTGATAGACAAAGCCTATCAATTTAGGGGTATTACTCTTAGGGCTGGGTACCCTAAGAAACATTTTGAGGGGGTCTGCGCTCAAAATGTAAGAAAATCCCAAAGTATACGGGATTTTCTATGGCTTGCTATGCATACAAAAACCAAAAGTATACGTATTCCTTGTTTTAGCGTTTTTGGTCTGCTCCTGCAGACCCCCTAAAAAATTTCTGCATCGGCGAACAGCAGATTGTGTTACCCTCCTCACTTATAGGAAAAAAATAGCGGGAGAATTAGGGGGAGATGAAAAATTTATTTTAAGTTTGTTGCAATGCACATATTGGCAGTGAACATTTTGTACAAAAAGTAGAATAGAAAAAATTTTGTTCTTACCCCCTAATAAATCGCCGAAAATTTTCCTATAAGTGAAGGGCAAAATTTTC
>CANQJW010000066.1 GCA_947624345.1 uncultured Clostridia bacterium
CAAGAAGCTAAAGAGCAAGAAGAAATACTTTGTAAGGGTAAGGGCGTATACGACTTACAAGGACGCAAAGGGCAAGATGCAGAAGGTATATGGTAAGTGGTTTAAGAGTAAGAAGAAGGTAAAGGTTAAGTAGATATAAAAAAGGGCGTTCAGGAGAATAAAATCCTGAACGCCCTTTTTCTCTAACCTCTAACTTCTATTAACAATGTAGAACTATTCACTACCACTTATTATAATAGTTGAAATCTAAATTAAAATATGTTATAATAAATAAATGATTGTTATACTTTATTAGTATCAGTCATTTATTTGCGTATTAGGCGAAAATTTCGGAGGAAGATTTTGAAAAAGGTAACTATTATCACAGGGCATTACGGTTGTGGAAAGACAAATGTTTCTGTTAATCTTGCGCTTGATTTGGCTGAGAGCGGAAAAAAGGTTACGGTGGTCGATCTTGACATTGTAAACCCGTATTTCAGAACTGCTGATTTCGGAGAACTGTTTTCAGACCATAATATAAATCTCATAACGCCTATGTATGCAAATTCCAATCTTGACATTCCAGCAATCAGCTTTGATATTGAAAGGCTGAGTAACGAGGACGGTTATCTTATTATCGACGTTGGCGGAGATGACAGCGGCTCGACGGCTTTGGGAAGATATAAATCTGTTTTCGACAGGCTTTCTCAGTTGGGCGATATTGATATGCTTTATGTGATCAATAAGTATAGGCTTCTGACAAAAAAACCAGAGGAAGCGGTTGAACTTATGAGGGAGATAGAATACACGGCACGCTTTAAGCATACGGGTATAATAAATAACTCAAACCTCGGCGAGGAGACTGATGTTCAGACAGTTTTAAATTCGCTTGACTACGCTGATGAGGTGTCAAGGGAAACAGGGCTCCCTGTCGTGTTTACCTCATCGCCCTGCGAGTTTGAATGTAAACGCACGAAGATCAAAGTTATAAAGCGGTATGTAAAGGCCTTATGGGAACCTGATAATTGATAATTGATAATTGACAATGGATAATGGATAATGTGTAATTATTTGAATAGCTTTTCACTAAGAGCATTAAACAAATTTTTCGACCTTCTTGTTTCTTGCTCTAAGCATTCGAGAGCTCCTTGAAAATCATCATCATCATATATATTTTCAAAGAATACAACGAGAACAGATGACAGCCCTAATATCATTTGAACTTTTTTCTCGATTTCTTCTATTTCCAATATATTAATTTCGTTGTTTGTATTGTCCATTGATTTCACTTCCTTGTTAAATGCTATAATTAAATTATACACTCAAAATTTATGCATGTAAATATGGCAATGTACACGAATTTTGAGTTAATAAAATGTATATTTTGTATATAAAATATATGTAATGGAGGCGGTAATGTGCCGATAAAATATAAAATCAATGTTTTGGCAGAATTAAAAGCTATTGGATATTCGACATATAGGTTAAGAAAAGAAAAAATTTTCGGTGAGCGAACTATGCAAAAATTTAGAAAAGGAGAAATAGTCAACGCTGAAAATTTGGCGGTTATATGTGAGCTGTTAAATTGCCAGCCAGGTGATATTATGGAGTACGAAGACGAAAATCCGTCGTCGGAAGAATAAATTTAAACTATTAACTCAGAATGAAAGGAGAAAATATAAATGGCTAAAATTACTGTTAATTTTGAAAAATGTAAGGGCTGCGGTCTTTGCACAACTGCCTGTCCAAAGAAGATTGTTGAGCTTCAAAAGGAAAAAAGAAACTCAAAGGGATATTTCACGGCAATATGCATAGACGATGACGCTTGTGTCGGATGTAAAAGCTGTGCGATTATGTGTCCTGATTGCTGTATAACAGTTGAAAGATAAAACAATAAATAAATGGAGTTGAATTAAATGGAAAGAAATTTGATGAAGGGAAACGAGGCATTGGCAGAAGCAGCATTAAGAGCAGGCTGCAAATGCTTTTTCGGATACCCTATAACACCTCAGACGGAGATTTCGGCTTATCTGGCTAAGAAAATGCAGGCAAACGGCGGAGTTTTCCTGCAGGCTGAAAGTGAGATTGCCGCAATCAATATGGTTCTCGGAGCAGCTGCAACAGGAACAAGATGTATGACGTCAAGCTCGTCGCCTGGAATATCTTTAAAGAGCGAGGGAATATCCTACATAGCGGCGTCTGATTTGCCATGCGTTATTATAAACGTCGAGAGAGGCGGTCCTGGTCTTGGCGGAATTCAGCCGTCTCAGTCGGACTATTGGCAGGCTACAAAGGCTCTCGGACATGGAGATTTTCAGCTTTTGGTATTTGCGCCTGCGTCAGTTCAGGAAATGGTTGATATGGTCGTTAAGGCGTTCGACAAGGCTGATGAATACAGAATGCCTGCAATGATTTTAGCTGACGGTTTACTCGGTCAGATGATGGAACCTGTAACTTTCCCTGAGATAAGCTCAGAGCAAATGCCAAAACCTTGGGCTTGTGACGGCACAAAGATGAATAGAGAACACAATATCATAAATTCTCTTTACTTACAGCCTGAAACGCTAGAAAATTCTAACATAAGCCGTTATGAGAGATACAAGAAAATCAAGGACACTGAAACCGATGCAGAGATTTATCTTTGTGACGATGCTGAAATCGTTGTTACTGCTTTCGGTGCAACGGCAAGAGTTGCAAAGAGTGCTGTAAATACTGCTAGAGAGCAGGGAATAAAGGCAGGACTTTTCCGTCCGAAAACATTGTGGCCTTTCCCTGTTAAAGAGATAAACGAATCTTGCAAGTCCGCTAAAAAGGTTCTGAGCGTTGAGATGTCTATGGGTCAGATGATTGACGACGTTAAGCTTGCTCTTGAATGCAGACTTCCTGTATCATTCTTCGGAAGAGTAGGCGGAGTTATTCCAAAACCTTCAGAAGTATTGGAAGAAATCAAGAAATTAGGAGGTGCTGACTAATGGCGGTTGTATTTGAAAAACCTCATGCACTTTGTGATGTTAATATGCACTATTGCCCGGGATGCACTCACGGAATTATCCACAGGCTTGTCTGTGAGGTTATTGATGAAATGGGCATTGAGGGAAATACTGTGGGTATTTGTCCTGTTGGCTGTTCGGTTATGGCATACGATTACTTTAACTGCGATATGATAGAGGCGGCTCACGGCAGAGCTCCTGCTACTGCAACCGGTGTTAAAAGGGCAAGACCTGACCTTATGGTGTTTACATATCAGGGTGACGGAGACTTAGCAGCTATCGGAACGGCGGAGACTGTTCATGCCGCAACAAGAGGTGAAAACATTGTTGTCATTTTCGTAAACAATACAACCTACGGAATGACGGGAGGACAAATGGCTCCTACAACACTTCCCGGTCAGGTGACACAGACAACTCCATTCGGACGAGATCCTCAGGTTCAGGGTTATCCGATAAGAGTGTGTGAGATGTTATCAACCCTTTCAGGAACGGCACTTGCTCAAAGAGTTGCCGTTGACAGCGTTCCACATATAAATGAGGCGAAAAAAGCTATTAGAAAGGCTTTTGAAAATGAGAGAGACAAAAAGGGCTTCTCGATAGTTGAGGTGCTTTCCACCTGCCCGACAAACTGGGGTCTTTCTCCTGTTGAGGCACTCGATAGACTTAGAAATGAAATGATTCCTTACTATCCTCTGGGGGTTTTTAAGGACTGTGATGCAAAGAATCCAAAGGAGGAGAAGTAAGATGTTAAATGAAATAATTTTAGCAGGCTTCGGCGGACAGGGAATTCTGTTCGCAGGCAAGATACTTGCTTACGGCGGACTTATGGACAACAAAGAAATATCTTGGCTTCCGTCTTACGGACCTGAGATGAGGGGCGGTACTGCAAATTGCAGCGTTTGTATTTCAGACGACCCTATCGGTTCACCGCTTGTGCTTGAGCCAAATTATCTTATCGTTATGAACACGCCGTCTTTTGACAAGTTTATTGGAAGCGTTCAGCCTGGCGGAAAGGTTTTTGTTGACAGCACAATGGTTGACAGAACAACAGATAGAGATGATATTGAGTGCTTTTATGTTCCTGCATCTCAGCTTGCGGAGGATAACGATATGACGGGAATGGCTAATATTATCCTGCTTGGAAAATTCATAAAGGAAACAAGTATTATCTCGCTAGACACGCTTCAAAAAGCCTTTGAGAAGGCAATTCCGCCTAAGAAAGCGCCCCTTATTGATGTTAATATGAACGCGATAAATATAGGGGGACAGGTGTAATTCATTGTGTACTACCGCTTTCGGGAAATTTCCCGAGGGCGGTTTTATCAATCGACAATTTACCGGCGAGCCGGCAGGGGTGACCCCTGCACGCATTGCCGCCTATGAAAAGTTTGAAAATTATTATGGCTTGTACAACGGCGGGCTTAACAATGGACAATTGATAATTGATAATTGATAATTGACATTGGATATTTAGTGAATATCAAATTTATGAGGATTTTTTTAGGTTAAGTATTCAAAAATACTGAGCCTTTTTTGGTACTTTCTACAAAATTTTTTATTTTTTTGAAAAAGTTATTGACCAATTTATAGAAATGTGCTATTATTATTATACATAGCAAAGATTGGCAGACACTTTGCTGTGTATACACTATCTAATCTGCAAATTTGAATATTTTCTATGGAAGGAAGGTTCGTTTTATGAAATTAAGAAAACTTTTTTCTTTGTTCGCTTCTGCTGTAATGACGGTATTCGCTCTCACTAGCGTTATTAGCGCTTCAGCTTTGGAGGGCGAAGGTCAAGCTTATGAGGGTAATGCAGCTATTATCGGTTCGTATCTCACTTCTCAATATTTCGGTAATACCGCTTTTGAAGTCAATTTTTATTACGAAAGCTTTGACCCCGACGGTACTTATTGGGATGAGGAAACCGGTGAGTTGAAAACTATCGATTATAATGATACTTTCCAATTCCTGGTGTTCGATCAAGATTGGCAAGGCTGGGATAAGACTATCGCAGGCCCTCAAGGCGTTAATGTTACTCAACCTCCACTTACTGCTGATGATCTGTCTCTGTTTACGCCTTATTCGGTTACTGTTGATATCGCTACTATCGAAAGTGAACTGTCTACAGGTTTTGACCCGTTCGGAATTAACCTACAGCTCGGCGGTGTAGGCGATACAATAGTGTATGTCGAATCAATCAGTTATGTACAAGGCGAGGTCGAAGAAAGCGGAGAGGTAACTATTACCGGCGAATGGCAATTTAATGAAGGCGGAACTATGGAGGTCGTGAACGGCAGCGCTTATGTATCTACTAGTGAGTATGATATTGTTGTTTCTAACTTCTTAACAGAAGGTTTTGTAAACCCTACCGTAGACGTAACAGTTACATATGAAACAGCACCAAAAGACTTTGTTCAAGCCGAAATACAGACGCTAGATGGTGGAGTTATTAATCCTTATTATCCGAAAGTTAACGTAACCGGAACTTATACTTATACAACAGAGCTCCCTATTGATAATAATGGATTTGTTGCAATCTATCATGGTTGTGTAGTAAGTGAAATTCATATCTATGATAACCACGAGGGACACGCTCCCATTGTTTCAGAAAAGACTGCAAGCACAATCAATAATAAACTTCAGCCTGGCTATACTCTCGGTAATGCTTTAGACGCCGTAGATAAAAAAGGAGAAGTAGATGAAACTGCTTACGGCAATCCGCCTGTAACAGAAAAGTTGTTCCAAGAAATAAAGAGCTTGGGCTTTAAGAGCGTTAAAATCCCTATCACTTATCTGAATAAGGTCAACGAAGACGGCGATATCGATGACGATTACCTCGACAGAATCCAGACAGTTGTGGACAGAGCTCTGGATACGGGTCTTTATGTTGTTATAAATATACATAATGACGGCGGAGAAGGAGTAGAAGGAAAGTGGATAGATATTAGTCTACAACACGGAAGTGCTGAGTTTAACGCTGTGGTTAATAAGTTCTCAAATATGTGGAGTGAAATCGCTACAAGATTTAAAGATTATAATCAGGCGCTTGTATTTGAGGATATGAATGAGGTTATGGTTGAGGGTGCAAATAGTATAGACCCAACTAATCCAGAGTTTTATAATGCATATTCTAATATCACAGAATTAAATCAGGCGTTTGTGAACGCTGTCAGAGGAACAGGCGACGACGCAAACGATGACAGATGTTTGATAGTTCCGGGTTATAACGATAATATTGATTCTACGTTAGCTGGATTTGATAGCGGAGTATTTAATATGCCAAAGGACACATCTACAGACAGACAAATGCTTTCTGTTCATTATTATGACCCGCCGGCATTTACTTTAGGCGGAGAATATGGTGATACAAGTGAATGGGATATGTATGGTGAATTCGGTATTGGACATATGGTTCAACAGCTTGGTAAGATTGCAGAATATGGAATACCGCTATATCTTGGAGAATACAGTGCATACTTTAAGGATAATATTCCTACGGTTACCAAATATGTGGGCGCTTTAAATGCAGCAGCAAGATTTGCCGGAGAAATAACAGGCAATAGCGTTTCAACATCATATTGGGATAACGGAGTAATTGGTATAAACGATATTGATGGTACAGGTCTTATTGACAGAATGTTTAATCTTATAACTCCTACCGGATATACAATTTCTGAAGCTATTGTAAAAAACAGCTAGGAGCAGTCTAAAAAAAACAGTAGGTATAATTGCAACAGTCGTTATAAACGACTGTTGCAGCTATTTGCATAAATATAAAAATATGATATATTATTTAATGAAAGGGCGTGGTTTAATGCTTATCAAAAGAATACTAGCAACGGTTTCAGCTATAACTGTATTAGCATGCTCTATATTTATTGTTGATGCTGATAATGAGCATATAAAATCTGGAATGTGTGGAGAGAATGTAAGATGGAGTTTTGATACCACTACAGGGATTATTACTATATCTGGAACGGGAGATATGTATACATACGGTAAAGCTGAATCTTGGGGATATCACCGCTATAGGAATGAGATAAAAAAGGTTATTATTGAAGAAGGGATAACATCAATTGGTAGTAGAGCATTTTATGAAGCTCCTTTATCTGGTGATTTAGTTTTACCCAAAACATTAAATTATATTGCAAATGAGGCATTTACTTATACAAATATTACTTCGGTTAATTTAAATGAAGGAATGTATTTAGGCGGACAATCGTTTGCATACATTAACTCACTTAAAGAAGTGACAATTCCAAAGGATTTAATATATATGCTGACACCCGCTTCCAATGCTATGCGTGATAATGCGGCTTTTATAAGATGCGAATCATTAGAAAAGGTAATTATAAAAGGCGGAGGTATTGTTGATTTTCAACAGTCAGATCCTGTACAAAATGGTATAGGCGGTGATTTGTTTGCAGATTGCAAATCGTTAAAAGATATTATAATAGATTCAAGGGATATTGAGTATGTTGATTTAGTAACATATCATGCAGACGGTGTACAGCAGGGGGGAACATTTTGGCTTGGAAACAACCCAACATTTTATATTTACAAGAACAGCACAACGGAAGCAACTTTGAGAAAAGCAGGATATTTTAGAAATGCCAGCGTTCAATATATAGCTAGATTTTCAAAGCTTGAGACGGCGATTTCAGAGGCGGAGGGAATAGAGACAGAAAAGTATACTGAGGAAAGCGTTGCCAAATTTACAGAAGCATTAGAAACAGGAAAAGCTATTTTAGAGGATTTGACATCCACGCAGGAAGAGGTTGACAATGCAGTAAAGGCAATAAAAGAAGCGAAAAATGCGCTTGAAGAAAAGAAGGAAGAGCCGTCGGAATCTGACCCGACAGAGCCGTCCGAATCAGACCCGTCAAATTCATCAGATAATAACAACCAGTCACCAAACACACCGGCTACATCAGCACCCACAACGGCAAAGCCTAAGCCTACAACACCGCCTACTGTTAAAACACCGGCAAAGATTAAAACAGTTAAGTTAAAGGCAAAGAAGAAGAAGCTTAAAGTAAGCTGGAAGAAGGTAAGCGGAGCGGTAGGTTATGAGGTTCAGGCGTCTACTAAGAAGAAATTCAAGAAGAACGTAATCAGTAAGGCGACTGCCAAGAACAAGCTTGTTTTCAAGAAGCTAAAGAGCAAGAAGAAATACTTTGTTCGGGTGAGGGCGTATAAAAAGTCGAACGGAAATGTATACTACGGAAAGTGGAGCAAGGTTGTAAAGAAGAAAGTGCGATGAATAGCAAAAGCGTTCGGAATTTTTCCGAACGCTTTAGTTAAATTTGATGTTTCTGCAAAATGTTAAAGGTAGTTGTTTACAAAAAGTGAAAAATATGATATAATTATTAAAAATATAGAAAAAGGGAGCGTGGTTTCATGTTTTTAAAAAAGATAATGACTACAGTTCTGGCGGCGGCTTTGGTAGTATCCGTATTAACTGGTGAGGCAGTATCTGCTGAAGATAGTGAGATAGTAACAGGCTATTGCGGAAAAAATGCAATATGGAGTCTTGATACAGAAACTGGAATTCTTACCTTTTCAGGCACAGGTGAAATGTATACAGATAAATCTGTTAAAGAATGGGGATATTATAGATATAGAAATGAGATTAATGAAGTTATTGTTAAAGATGGAATAACATCTATAGGCAACGGTGCATTTGGACCATTCGATTTATATCTTTCTCAATATGATGAACCTTTAGTATATCCAAATCTAAATAAGTTGACATTGCCTTCGTCTGTAAAAAATATAGGAAAATTTGCATTTTACAAGACGGGATTAACAAGCATTGAATTTTCAGAAGGTCTTGAAACAATTGGAGATGGAGCATTTGCTAAAACTCCATTGTCAGGTGATTTGAATTTACCTAAAACATTGAATATTTTAGGTGATAGAGCATTTT
>CANQJW010000067.1 GCA_947624345.1 uncultured Clostridia bacterium
GGAAGGCAAAACATTATATCATATTTTTCACTTTATTTTTTATTAAAAATGGGTCACATCTATTTACAACGCAGAAAAATTATGAAATTATCTAAAAATATGCCTTGACAAGAGTGACTTTATAGGTTATAATACCTTATTGTAAAGTCAGTATGCTTTACAATAATTAAATTTGATGAGATTATCTGCTTAAATAACGCAAGAGGGGTTAGATTTCAATGGCAAAAAATCTAGATATAACCATACTGATTGATATTTACGGTTATATGCTTACCGAAAAACAAAAAGATGCCCTTGAGTTATATTACTTCGACGATTTGTCGCTTGCTGAAATTGCTGAGAATCTAGGAATAACAAGACAAGGCGTTCGTGACAGCATAAAGCGTGGAGAGGAAACCCTTATTGATTTTGAAGAAAAGCTCGGATACCTGAAGAAAATCAGAAAGTATGACGATTTTATAAGAAACTTAAAAGAGCAAACTAAGCTTATTATAGATGAATGCAAGACTATTAGCTTTACAAGAGGTATTGTTTCAAGAAGTGAGGCTATTATCGCTTATATTGAACAGAACAGCAATCTTTTTGACATAGAGGAAAATGTTGATACCCCAAAGGAAAGCGGTTTTAAAATCGTATAAAAGTCATCACATTATACACACTTGCCAAAGGCAGCAGAACCACCGGCAGCTCGCCGGTAAATTAAATCGGAGGTTTTTATATGGCGTTTGAAGGCCTATCAGAAAAATTAAATGGCGTTTTCAAGCGTCTTAAAAATAAAGGAAAGCTTAATGAAGCTGATGTTAAAACGGCAATGCGTGAAGTCAAGATGGCGTTGCTTGAAGCCGATGTAAGTTATAAGGTAGTTAAGAACTTTATATCAAAGGTCTCAGAGCGTGCAGTCGGCGAGGAAGTTTTAAACAGTCTCACCCCTGCTCAGCAGGTTATTAAAATAGTAAACGATGAGCTTGTCGCTTTGATGGGAGAATCTAACGCTAAAATCAACTTTCCTAACAAGCCCCCGTGTATCGTTATGATGTGTGGTCTTCAAGGAAGCGGTAAGACTACCCACTCAGCGAAGCTTGCAAAATACTTTAAGGAAAAGCAGAACAAGCGTCCTTTGCTTGTTGCCTGTGACGTTTACCGTCCTGCAGCTATCGACCAGCTAAAGATTGTCGGCGAAAAAGCGGGAGTTCCTGTTTTTGAAATGGGACAGATAAACCCAAGAAAGATAGTTAAGGAAGCCTTAAAGCACGCAAGTGATCACGGAAACGACCTTGTTCTGCTTGATACCGCAGGACGTCTTCATATTGACGAAGAGCTTATGAAAGAGCTTTCTGATATAAAGAAAATTGCAGAACCTAATGAGATTATTCTTGTTGTTGACGCAATGACAGGACAAGATGCTGTTAATGTTGCTGAAAGCTTTGAAGAAACCCTCGGCATAGACAGCGTTATACTCACAAAGCTTGATTCAGATACGAGAGGCGGTGCGGCGCTTTCGGTCCTCGCCGTTACGGGAAAGCCTATAAAATTTGTCGGTATAGGTGAAAAGCTGGACGAGTTCGAGGTGTTCCACCCTGAGCGTATGGCTTCAAGAATTCTTGGAATGGGCGATATGCTGACACTTATTGAAAAGGCATCGGAGAATGTAGATGAAGAAGATGCTAAAAGGCTTGCTAAGAAGGTTACCGAAAAGGGCTTTGACCTAAATGACCTTTTAGATCAGCTTAAACAGATTCAGAAGATGGGATCTATAAGGTCGTTGCTCGGAATGATTCCCGGAATAGGAAATCAAATAAAGGATGCAGACATAGATGAAAAACAGTTTGTCAGACTTGAAGCGATAATCCAATCTATGACGCCAAGAGAGCGTGAAAGGCCTAATATTATAAATCCTAACAGAAAACGCAGGATTGCTTCGGGAAGCGGAACAAAGGTTGAAGATGTCAACCGTCTTTTGAAGCAATACGAGCAGATGAATAAAATGATTAAGCAGATTTCCGGCAAAGGAAAAGGCAAGGCAAACAAGCGGAGAATGATGAATATGCTCGGTGGAATGGGCGGAGGTTTTCCCGGAATGCCTAGAAGCGGCGGTTATCACGGAAGCGGAATGCCGTTTTAGTATTTAAGTTAATTATTGCAATAGCATAATTTTATATATTCTGATGTGGAGGTGAAATAAAAATGGCAGTTAAAATCAGACTGAGAAGAATGGGTGCTAAGAAGGCTCCTTTCTATCGTATTGTTGTTGCTGATTCAAGATACCCAAGAGATGGCAGATTCATCGAGGAAATCGGATACTATGATCCAACCAAGGAGCCGTCAGTTGTTAGCGTTGACGGTGAAAAGGCTAAGTCTTGGATAGCAAACGGTGCACAACCAACAGACACTGTAAAGACACTCTTAAAGAAAAACGGTATTCTTTAATACCAGACCAAAAGCAGGAGTTTTACATCAACCCCACATAATAAACACCACTATACTTATCCTGCTTTATTAAAGCCTATCGCAAATTTGCGTAGGCTTCCTCTCGGTGGGGTTCTAAGGAGAATAATATATTATGAAAGAACTACTAAGAACATTAGTTGCTGAGCTTGTTGAAGATGAAAGCGCAGTAGAAATTATTGAGGACGAACCAAACGGGGAAGGCTTTATAACTTTTCATCTTCACGTTGCCCCCGAAGATATGGGCAGAGTTATCGGAAAACAAGGCAGAATTGCTAAGGCTATCCGTGTAGTAATGCGTGCAAAGGCTTCAAAAGAAGGCAAGAAAATAATGGTCGATATCGAGGATTAAGACCAGTTTATGGCAAAACTTATATTGAAAATTTAGCATCAACTCTGTTTTTATAAATAGTTTTGATGCTTTTTTATTGATAAATCAAAATGCTACCTTGAGGAGATTTTATGGACAGACAGGCTTTTTTAGACGCGTGCGACAAGATCGTCGGAAACAAGCGTAACAGAAACGGTATAGGCACTTTGAGTGAAAAAACTATGCACGCTGTTTTAAAGGAATACTATCAACCTTTTTCCGACAGTCAGGAGGTTAAGATAGGAAACTTTGTCGCAGACATAGTGAGTGAAAACGGAATTATAGAAATTCAGACACGCTCTTTTTACAGGCTTATCAAAAAGCTTGACTGCTTTTTAGAGTTTTGCGATGTAACGGTTGTCACTGCCCTGCCTGCTGTGAAATATATTTCCTGGCTTGATCCTGAAACCGGAAGATATACAAGCCGAAGAAAGTCCCCTCATAAGGCGACTATATATGATGCGATCCACGAGCTTTATTCTATAAAGTATACTCTTGATAACCCGAGAATGCACCTAAGACTTTTGCTTTTGGAAATGGAGGACATAAGGTACTTAAACGGCTGGTCAAAAAATAAAAAGCGTGGCTCTACAAGATGTGACAGAATACCAATTGATATTATCGACGAGGTTGAATTTAACTGCGTGGACGACTACAGAAAGTTTATTCCCGAAAATCTTCTAAACGGATTTACTTCAAAGGATTTTGCAGTTTGTGCAGGGATTCATCTGAATACTGCTCAGACTACCATTAACATACTTTCTTATCTTGGGCTTATTGAAAAGGTAGGAAAATTGGGAAATGCGTTTGTTTATGCGGTGGTGGAATAATTGACCGGAGAACCGCCAGTGGCGCAGCTGCTAGAAGTTAGATGTTAGAGGCAAGACAATTGACAATTGATAATTGATAATGGACAATTATATTTTTTTAGTTGCATTTATATAAATAATTAAATTTTTATAAAGCCCTTTTCAAAAGCTTTATTATTTGTTATAATATAATAGTCTAACAATGCTATGTTTATCGTATATTTTAGTAATATTAAATGTTGAGGTATATATAAATGAATAATCTTTTTTCTAGTAATAAAAGAGTTTTCAGAAAAATCAGTCTGATAACAACTATTGCTGTCGGAATCTCTATGTTCTCATCGCTTTATGCGATGTCTGGCAACGCTTATAACTTCAACCCTGAAGATGAGGGGGTAAAGCTTAAATCCGAGGCTATATATATGGAAAACCTTGATGCTGAAGATGTCATCTTGGATAAGAATGCAGATGTACAGTATGCTCCGGCATCACTGACTAAAATTATGACCTGCGTTTTAGTTCTTGATGAGTTTAAGGATAATGTCGAAAAGCTTAAAAAGAAAAAGGTTTCCGCCGGAAACGAAGCTTTCAAAGAGCTTGAGAACACTTACGCTTCAACCGCCGGAATACAACCAAATGAAAAGCTAAGCTATTATGATTTGCTCTGTGCTTTGATGATCCCATCGGCCTGTGAAGCGGCAAACATAATCGCTGTAAACATAGGCGGTTCGCTTGACGGCTTTGTTGAGATGATGAACGCCAAAGCTGGAGCGCTTGGAATGAAAAATACAATCTACTACAACGCACACGGCCTTGACCTTGATGATAATGTAAATATGACAACCTGCCGTGATCAGGCGATCCTCTGTAAATATGCTATAAACAACTACCCTATTTTCACTGAGATAACTTCAAAATACAGCTATACGCTATCTAACGGCACTACTGTTGTTAATACAAATTCCCTGCTTGATGAAACCTCTGATTTCTACTACGGCTATGTAGACGGCATAAAAACAGGTTTCTATGACGAGGCAGGAAGATGTTTAGCATCAGTTGCGACAAAAAACGGTTATACATATCTTATAGTTTCTATGAAAGCACCTGCCGAGGATAATGACGGCAACGATGTAATGTACAACTGTCAGGATCACAAAAAGCTGTATATGTGGGCTTATGATAATCTTGATTACAATGTCTTTGTTGAGGAAAATGAGGAAATAACCGAGGCGAGTGTTATATATGGCAAGGGTGCAGATTTTGTTACATTAAAACCTGCCAATGAGGTATCAAAAATCTGGCTTAACTCTATTGATATGAGCCAGGTTGAACGTAGAATAACAGTCGATAAAGATATAATTGCCCCCGTATACAAGGGCGATACTCTGGGAACACTTGAGCTTGTTTATGAGGGCGAGACAATAGGCTCGGTAAAGCTTGTTGCGACAAGCGATCTCCCTCGAGCAACCGTTAAGTCAGAGGTCGCTATTGCAAGCAAATTCTTCTCATCAAAGCAATTTAGAATTGCACTTGTTATAATAATCTTCGCAATTATTATTTATGTCATTGTATTTAAGGCATTAACCAGCAGAAGTCGCGAGGAACAGGAGCCTTCCGAAAAGCAAGGGGAATAGTATTTAATATGGCATAACAAAAACAGCATTCCGATTGGAGTGCTGTTTTTTGCTTGAACTTTTTTATCCCCTACTCATCCTTCGACGCATACTCTGCATTCGGATTCTTAATCCTCCAGTCAAGAACAGGATGCTTTTTCATATAAATAGCGTGAGCAATAACATATCCGACAAGGCATAGTATAAGCGTTATACCAATGCTGATAAGCGCTGAAACCTCATAGGTAAGAGAGAACCTCTCGCTTATCCACTTACACGGAAAATAAAATCCTTTAAAGCCTGTTTGTGTATTGCCCTTTGTTCTGTTCATAAACAGAATAGGAATATAATAAACCGCAAACATAAGTATAAGAACTATTGAAGTTGATGTGCTGTCATAGCTTTCATATGCAGAATGCTTTACTCCATCGTCGATAAACAAAATCACAAGAATAAGAACTACCATAAGCCACGCAACAAACGAGTACAGTCCCCCGCTTTCAAAGATAGCCTCTTTGATTTTTATTTTGCCTCCGCTGCCTGTTACAAACAGGTTGGACACCCAAGAAACTAAGGTTATCGAAAGCACAGAGCAAATGACGTTTGCCATAAGCAAAATTCCGATTCTCGAAATTGTATAGAGTATTTTCTCTCGCATAAAAATCACCACATCTTTTACCTTAACGTCATAAGCAATTGAAATTTAGCAAAACCTATTATTTAAAATGCCCTATATACACCAATTGCAGAATTTGTAACAGTTAGAACAAGTCCGATTATAGACATAATTAGTCCTGCAGTACCAAAAGACTTTTTTTCGCTTTTAATTCCAAAAGCGCCCATTACTACACCCACAATAGTTACAGGGTATCCAAACAAAGGAAGTATCCAAGCAATTAAACCAATAATGCCTAAAACCAATGATGCAGTTGCTTTACCGTTATGATTAACCATTAACATAAGCTCCTTTCTTCTTTTTTTATTATTATACCACATTTGCTAATACTTTGCAACATAAATACCAAATTAGACACCTTGTATATTTTGTGTTATAATAGTGTTATTAAATTACGGAGAAGAATTATGATTAAAGCAGTTATTTTTGATATGGACGGTCTTATGATAGACACTGAAAAGCTACTAATGCGGTTCTGGATTGAATCCGCAAATAGCTTTGCTTTGATATGACAAGAGAAGATGTTCTATCGATAAGAAGCCTTGCAGGTAATCTGACAGAGGCAAAGCTGAAAAAACGATTCGGCGATGATTTTGACTATCAAAAGGTGCGTTTGAAGCGTATTGAGCTTATGAACAGCTATATATTGAAAAACGGAATTGAAAAGAAAAAAGGTCTGGACGAGCTTTTGATTTATCTTAAAGAAAATGGATACAAGACTGCTGTCGCAACCGCCACCGATCTAAAGCGAGCTTCAATGTATCTTGATATAATAAATGTAACAAAATATTTTGATAAGATAGTCTGTGCCAGTATGGTTCAAAACGGGAAGCCTCACCCCGACATATATTTAAAGGCTTGCGAAGAGCTTGATGTTCACCCATTTGAAGCAATAGCTTTAGAGGATTCCCCTAACGGGATTATATCTGCTCATAGTGCAGGGTGCAAGGCTGTTATGGTTCCCGATTTATCAGAGCCTGACGAGGAGCTAAAAAAGCTCTTATACAAGCGGATCGATAGTCTTGATTTGCTGATTGATGTTCTGATAAGTCTGAAAAAGTAGATTATTTGACTTTTATATGCAAAAACTATATAATAGTTTAAACTAGCAACAGTGACGTTGCATACTCTTCCGCCTTTTGAAAGTCTAACGTAAAAAATAATCTGATAAACGGCGAATCAAATTTTCACAACAAGGAGGAAATGTTCCTATTAGAGCATAAATCTAAATATGAAATACGATGAAAACAATTCCGTAAACAACGACGGAACTTATCGCTTTAAAGGTGACAGGAGCAAAGAGAACTTCACCGATTATTACGATAAAGCATTTAATGCAGAGCCTCAGGAAGAAGAGCTTGGTGCAGAATTTGCAAAGGGCTTTCACGAGGAGATAAATATAGATATAGATCCTTACAGAGATACACGAAAGGAAAACCCTTTCCAGAATCCTAATTACAGACGCTCAGACAGAGATAAATATTATGATGATTATCAGCCGGATATGTATGATGATTATTATGAAAATAGTCAGGATACATATTACGGATATGAAAATAAAAGAAAAGGAAACGGACAAGCTAAAATGAATAATAACGATATCGGTTATGAGGACCGTTATACAAGAAGACAAAATCAAGGAAGCGGAAATCAAAACAGAGTAAATCAAAGCAGGAGTAATCAAAATAGAAATCATAATCCCCAGCATAATCGAAACAGCGGTTATAGAGAAAATCAGAATCATCAGAATGGAGAGCGAGTAAGGTATGATAACCGCCGGTCAAGAGGCTATGATAATGATTATGAAAGAGATTATCAACCTCGTGAGCGTTATGATGATTATGACAAAAGAGATAAACGAGATAAGAAAAACAAAAAGAACAAGAAGAAAAAAAGATTTTCATTCAAAAAGCTTATTTTAATTCTGATTTTATTGGTTCTTATTATATTCGGATTGCTCTCGGCACTTATTCTTCATTATATCGGGCTTATGAAGCTTGTAGATACGGGCGACAGAGTTGCAAACTCTGCAAGCGTTATTTCGTCAGATAATGTTGAAAACATACTGATTATCGGCAGCGATTCAAGAACTGAGGACGAAAACGCACGCTCTGATTCTATGATTCTTATATCAATCAACAAGGATAGCAAACAGCTTATCCAGACTTCATTTATGAGAGATATGTATGTTGAGATTCCCGGATTTGGCAGAAACAAGATTAACGCCGCATACAATAGCGGCGGGCCTGAGCTTGTTATGGACACCATTGAGCAGAACTTCAACATTCAGATTGACCACTATATTCAGATAGATTTCTTCTCGTTCATTGATATTATTGACGCTCTGGGCGGGTTAGATATTGAAATTTCAGACGCAGAAGCAAGAGCTATGATCAATCCTCTCGGTGAACAGAATAAATATCTCAAAAATGACATAGGTACCGACTATCTCACCAAGGGCGGAAAAATCCATATGAACGGCAATCAGGCTCTGGCCTATGCAAGAATCAGACATATTTCAGGAACGACCGGCACTGACTTTGGCAGAACTGACCGCCAGAGAAAGGTTCTCAATATGATTATTGACAAAATCAAGAGTGCAGGAGTTTTTGATATTAACAAAATGCTTGAAAATGCTCTTCCGCAAATCACTACCAATATGACACAAAATCAGCTTTACTTCCTGTCACTCAGAGCACCTTTTATTCTCGGCTATGAGCGACTAGAGCTTAGAATACCTTATGGTGATGAGGACACCCAGTCTGACGAGAGATACTGGGAATACGGAAGTGATGATTATGGAGCTTCAATAATTGTTGTAGACTTTGATAAAAACTCAGCGCTCTTAAGAAAGACAATTTACGGCTATTGATTGTTTTACAATATAAGTCGCTGCCACCCGTCTAACGGGTGGCTCGCGCTTCGGCTATAAGCCTTTGTTACTAGGCCAGCGTCTCAAGGC
>CANQJW010000068.1 GCA_947624345.1 uncultured Clostridia bacterium
TTTACGGTAGTTTCTTTTATTCTACCATATAGGGGGTGTTTTTTCTATTGTCCGTTTTTACTGGACTTGTGCATTTTTATAATTGAATATTTATTTCAAGCTACTAAGAGCTTTTAATCTAACTATTGTATTCTATCATCAAAATCAAATCGTCATGCTGTTTACTATTTAATCAAACACAAACTCCCGAAGCTTAATCTGAACTTCGGGAGTTATATATTTTTATTACAAATGAAATCTAATTAGTTAACTACTGCTTTTTCTGTGTCCTTTTCAAAGATATGAATTCTATTTGGGTCGATTGCAACCTTAATCTTATCCTGAGGTCTAACATTATTACGAGGTGAAACTCTTGCAGTCAACTGAATACCAACGCAGTTGAGATAGAGATAAGTTTCAGCACCCATCATTTCTGCAACTTCAACAGTAGCATCAATAATGCCAGTCTTAGCAGATGAAATAAATATTTCCTCATCGTGGATACACTCAGGACGGATACCCATAACAACCTCTTTACCTACAAGCGGCTCAAGAAGCTTTTCATCAGCCTTATTAGGAGGAACTTCAACGGTATATTTAACACCACGAGTTTCCTTAGTGTCCTCAGTACCGAACTCAATAACATATTTTCCGTCGACCTTAAGCAGCTTAGAATCGATAAAGTTCATCTGAGGTGAACCGATAAATCCGGCAACGAACTGGTTTATAGGATGCTGATAAAGATTTACAGGAGTATCGATCTGCTGAATGAAACCGTCCTTCATAACAACGATTCTGTCACCCATTGTCATAGCCTCTGTCTGGTCGTGGGTTACATAGATAAATGTAGTACCCAGTCTCTTATGAAGCTTAGATATCTCTGTTCTCATCTGAGCTCTCAGCTTAGCATCGAGGTTTGAAAGCGGCTCGTCAAGTAAGAACACCTGTGGCTCACGAACGATAGCTCTTCCCAAAGCAACACGCTGTCTTTGTCCTCCGGACAAAGCCTTAGGCTTTCTGTCGAGAAGATGAGCGATGTCAAGAATCTTAGCAGCCTCCTCAACCTTTTTAGCGATCTGATCCTTAGGAACTTTTCTCAGCTTAAGACCAAATGCCATATTCTCAAAAACAGTCATATGCGGATAGAGAGCATAGTTTTGGAAAACCATTGCGATATCTCTGTCCTTAGGAGCAATATCGTTAACTAATCTGTCTCCGATATAAAGCTCTCCGTCGCTGATTTCTTCAAGACCAGCAATCATTCTCAGGGTTGTTGACTTTCCGCATCCTGACGGACCAACAAGAATGATAAATTCCTTATCTTTAATTTCAATGTTGAAGTCTGAAACTGCCACAACATTACCAGGGTATTTTTTGTAAATTCCCTTTAGTGATACACTTGCCATTTATGTATGCCTCCTGTTAATATATTAAAAGTGTTTTTTCTTAATAATATAATAACAGATTCCAATGTAGAATTTCAACGGTTTTTTCACTAAACTTTAAATAAAGAAATTATTTATAATTACTAAATATGTATAATATTACATAACAGCCTTACAAAATCTTTTCAACATCTTTGTGCAAAAGTTCCAAACACTCACCTGTACCCAGATTTTCGTCAAGTTTGAGTCCGCCAATCTGTACACGCTTGAGAAAAACTACCTTATTAGATAATTTTTTAAACATTCTTTTCACCTGATGATACATACCCTCTTTGAGATAAACATAGCAGGCATTTTTATTTTCAGGTATAAACTCTATCCTTGCGGGAAGGCAAACATCACCGCCGTCGATCTGCATACCCTTTTCAAATTCAGCTACATAATGCTCTTGGGTAGGATATTTAAGCTCTACATAATATTTCTTCTCAATATGGCTCTTAGGCGACAGTATTTTATGAGAAATCTCTCCGTCGTCAGTCAAGAGCACAAGCCCCTCCGTATCCTTATCAAGCCTCCCTGCCGGGAACAGCCCCTTTCTAAAAAGCTCAGGCGAAACAAGTTCTAGCACAGTAGGGGATTTGCCGTCCTTTGTTGAGCAGACATATCCCCGTGGCTTATTAAGCATTATATAAATATGCTTCTTATAAGAAATATCTTCGCCGCAAACGGTAACGATATCCTCCCCTGCGATTATTTTTTCATCGCTGTTTTTCACAATAGAGCCGTTTACTAACACCTCGCCCTTTTTACATAGAGCCTTGGCGTCTTTACGAGATACACTGCTTATCTGGCTTGAAATATACTTATCAATTCGCATCATATCAGCTTTCATTTTTATAATTCCTTTGCTTTTCAATTAAGGTTTAATCTCTCTACTGCTGTGTGCTGCTTTCTGCTGCAGAGGTGTTTTCAGAAGATACATCACTGCTGTCAACACTATCGCTTGTTGTCTCGGTAGTATCTGATTCAGGCACTTCACTTTCATCGCTTGCATTGCTGTCGAAAGTGTTTTTTGATTGTTTCTTATCAGATTTTGATTCTTTTTCATCTGAGCTGCTTGCATTTTTCTTATCTTCTTCCACCTCAGACGTTTCTGATTCTTCTTCAACAATTTCCTCATCTGAATCCTTTTCGTCCGACGACTTTGAACTGTCAGGGTCAGGATTTTTTAACCCTTGCATAAATCCGTCAAGCTCATTGCAGGAAACATCTCCGCCTATCAGATTGCCGTCAAACACCATTAAGTTAATAACAACATTCTCAGCGTTTCCGGGATAATTATACACCGCATATGTATAAATTTCAACCATTTCTCCTTTGTATTTTTTCAGATTGAAGCCCTGCTCCTTCTGAAGCTCGTTATAGCTTTCATAGGTCTCATTAAACTCCTCAGGAATTGAAACTACCTTACAGCTTGTGTATTCCTCAGAAACCTCCCAGCCCATATCGCTCATAAATTCTTGTCTTTCGCTTTCCGTTTTCATAGGATAGGTTTTTGTCGTAGCTTTATGCACAATTCCGAATACAACAAGTATCACCAAAAGTGCAATAAGTATTCCGCCGCATATGACCAATCCCTTTTTCCTAACCTTAAATGTTTTAACTATCATAAATTTACACACCACTTTCTATACAGTTTTTAATTTATGTATATGAAAGTACGTGCATAAATATGTCCGATTAGATGTTAGAGATTAGAAATTAGAAGTTAGAGGTTAGAGAATGAATAATATAATTTAAGCGTTCAGAAAAATATATTACTGAACGCTTTTATATTTGTATAAGCCCGCCGTTAAAATTTTATCATATTCTATAGGCGGCAATGCCACCGGCTGCTCGCCGGTCTAGTCTCTATCGACAATTCTCCTCTATCCTTGCAAACGTCTCCTCCGAAATAATATGCTCTATCTTGCAGGCGTCAAGCTCTGCGTTTTCCTTTGATACGCCGAGGCCTTCAAGAAAATCAGTAATAACAAGATGCCTGTTATAAACAGATTCGGCCTTTTTTCTTCCCTCATCTGTTAAAACAATCTGCCCCGAGGGTTCAACTGTGATATATCCGTTTGTTTTCAAAATACCCATAGCACGGCTAACACTTGGCTTTGAATAACCAAGCTCTGTTGCAATGTCAATAGAACGAACATATCCGGTCTTATTGTGAAGTATTAAAATGGTTTCTAAATAATCCTCTCCCGATTCGTGAAGACAGCATTGTTTCATTTTTAATCCTCCGTCCCTAAGTGAAAATCTTTCACCATAAATCTATTTTATAAATCTATAAAATCTTTGGATTCTTTAACGCCTCAATAACAGCCTCAGCTGAGTTTTCCTCTGAGTGAAGAAAATTCACAGGCTCGTTTATATCCCGAAGATAGTGTGCGTCTGAGCTTGTTATTACCTTACAGCCGTTTAAGTAATCGTGCTGAGCTTTAAGGTCCGGCAGATTATTAAGGTTTTTAAGCTCTACAGTTTTAAATGTAGAATCCGGCGGAATAAAACCTAAGTTTGCCAAAAGCGAATTTGCCTGCTTGTCTATGTGAGCAGGTATAGCAACTCCGCCAAGACTTTCGACCAGCGGAAATACCTTTGAAAAGGAAATGGTCGTCGCATTGATAAGCAATTTATTCTCATGTCCGATAATCTCGTCATCGCTGTTCATTATTAGTTGTTCGCCGAAAATATCGGGATTATTCTCCACAGGCATAATTCTTTGATTTACATACTCGTCAAGCTCAAGCGCTTTGTCCAAACAGGGCATAAGACAAACAACGTGGACTTCCTCCTCTGTGGTAAGCTCCATTCCGCAGATAAGAGTTTTTCCGTAAGCTTTGGCAACCTCGCTGGCGGCAATACAGTTCTTTGAAGTGTTGTGGTCGCACAGAGCGATAACATCAAGCTCTTTGACGTAAGCCATTCCGACGATATTCGCAGGGGTAGATTCATTATCCCCGCAGGGCGACAAGCAGGAATGTATATGCAAATCGTAAGACAGGCTAAGCATTTTCTTTAAGCAGATTGTAAATCATAACTGACGTTTCATAAATAGGCTTATCCGATTGAACAACCGTTATTCCCTGCGTCTGAGCTTTTGGAAGCATATTTTCATCTATTGCCGTTCCCTCGGCAAGAACAATAACGCTCATCTCTGTAAGCGCCGCAACTGCTACCGCATTTATATTACCCATAATGGTTATCCATACACAGTCCTCAAAACCTTTTGACATTACAACGCTTAACAAGTCGCAGCAATAAACTCCGCTTATATTTCTCTCTTTATTTTCATCGGGAAAATTTAATACTTTAAATCCTGCTTTTTCAATAAGCTGTGAAGCTGTCATATCAATTTCCTCCTGTACCTATACTTTCACTGGCTAAATCCCTTTTAAATCGCTTGATAATTTATGTAAATACTCACGAAGCAGATGGATACAATCCTTTTCATTAGCGATTCCCCTGACGATATCCTCTGCTAATGCCTTGCAAGACGGTGCACCGCACGAACCACAGTCTAAACCGGGTAACTTATTACAAAGCTGTTCAACCTGCTCCATTTTAGCCAGTCCGTCAGCAAAATCACGCCCCAGGTTAAATACCGGCTGATACTCTAAATCCTTATCCCAATATGCCTTGTTGACTACGTTTTCCTCATCCAGATGATTTTTAGCAACAGGCATATATTTTCTTAAGTGTTTTAGCTTAGATTTTGCAACATACGGATTTTCCACCTGCAAAACTCCGCCTACGCATCCGCCCGAACAGGCGTCAAGCTCTATAAAATCAAGGTTTGAGATTTTCTGGTCCTCAAGCTCCTCTAAAACCTTGATAACATTTTCTATTCCGTCAGCGGCAAGATAGCTGTCTGTTAAAAGTCCACCTGCTTCTCCGCCTGACGCTCCCCAGCTGATGCCTATTTTCCCTGACTGTAAAAGGTCATCACTCTCATTCTGAGCCTCGACCATAAACGGTAGAATCTTCTTATAAACATGCTTTATTGCAACAACCGCATCAATTTCCGATTTTTCATTTACTATCGGATACTTCGCCGCCGAAACCTTTGCAGGACATGGGGATAAGAAGATTATTCCTATCTTTTCTCTCGGAAGTCCCGTATCTTTAACCGCTTTCTTAGCAGCTTCATCAGCCGCTATTTCAACAGGTGCATTTATAGGCAGAATATGCTCAATAAGATTAGGAAATCTTACTCTGATAAGCCTTACGACCGACGGACAAGCCGAGCTTATAAACGGTGCCTGATCCTTATGCTTTTCTATGTATTCCCTTGAAAGCTGGGAAACAAGCTCAGCCGCCGCTGAAACCTCAAACACATCATCAAAGCCCATATGCTTTAATGCACGCAATACTATATTTATATCCTCTAAATTATTAAATTGAGCGTAAAAAGACGGTGCAGGAAGTGCTACTTTATATTCATATTTATCTAAAACATCAAGCGGATCGTAATGAGTTTTCTTTGCGTGATGCGGACAAACTCTTATACATTCACCGCAGTCTATACAAAATTCAGGAATGATATGAGCCTTTCCGTTTCTCACCCTTATAGCCTGAGTAGGACAACGCTTTATACAGTGAATACATCCCTTGCATAAATCCTTGTCAAGCCTTACCGAATTTATAAAATTCTCCATTTCCCACACCTCGTTTCTATTGTGGTAAATATTTTATATCCCAATATACAAACATAATGTAACTGCTAACTTATATGTACCTTCATAACAACAGTAGTTCCGACACCCAGCTCTGTATCAATGGTAAGTTCATCTGAATATTTTTTCATATTCGGAAGTCCCATGCCTGCTCCGAACCCGAGGGATCTTATATTTTCATTCGCTGTTGAATACCCTGCCTGCATAGCCTTTTCCACATCAGGGATTCCAGGTCCAACATCCTTCAGCGTCATAATTATTTCTGTTGGCGTTACCTCAACTGTAATATTGCCGCCCTTTGCATGAACGACCATATTTATCTCGCCCTCGTACATTGCAATAGCGACTTTTCTCACAACATCAGGACTTACTCCCATTTGCTTGAGCTTGCCCTTAACATTGCTTGAAGCCTCACCTGCACGGGTAAAATCCTCCCCGTCAACAGTATAATTGAATTTCACAGATGTACTCAATGCTTAGCACCTCCGCGAAGTCCCTTTTCGTATAATATTCCGCAGGCTTCAAACATTCTCATATCTGTCGCCATTAAAACAAGACCTCTATCTTCCGCCATTTCAATAATAGCTTCGTCCGGAACCTTGCCTCTTACAAAGCATATGCAGATAATATCCATCATCTCGGCAGTTCTGATAACCTGAGGATTGTTAAGTCCTGTTATCAGCACAGACTGATCCTTGACAAACGCAAGTACATCGCTCATCATATCAGAACCGCAGGCTGTGTGAACATCTTTTCCGATATGCTCTTCACCGCAAAGTATTTTTGCTTCAAGAAAATCCTTTACCTCTGAAATTGTCATAATGATCCTCCTTAATTGATTAGACGCATAAGTAGCATTCAAAAAATCTTTGTTAAAAAATTTCTTAATTTTAATATTTATACATATACATTTATATAATAACATTTTTTCGATTTGTTTTCAAGACCATTTTGCTTTTAAAAATTACCAACCGATACAAATTTATTTCTTGATAAACAAATTGTACAGTTTCAACAAAAATTTTGACTTCTCTATGTTTATAATGTTTATAGCAGTTTATCGAATAATATGTTATAATAGACCACGAGTGATTATTATGCACTTATGTATGTATTGCTGAGAAAATTATATGTTTTTTCATGCCTCAGCTTAAACACTCAGCTTTAAAAATTCAGCTATTTAATTATATCTGATTTTACACTAAATATTAAGGAGGTTCACTAATGGCAGCAAAAGAATGTTCTATCCCTTTCTCAGGCACTAAGGAACAGGAAGAAAAGCTCAGAGAAGTTATTGCTTCTCACAAAGATGACAAGGGAGCATTGATGCCTGTTCTTCAGGAAGCACAGGAAATTTACGGATATCTTCCGATTGAAGTTCAAAAAATAATTGCAGCAGAAATGGATATCCCGCTTGAGAAAATTTACGGAGTAGCTACCTTCTACTCACAATTCACGCTGAACCCAAAGGGTAAATACACTATTTCCGTTTGTCTTGGTACGGCTTGTTATGTAAAGGGCTCAGGAGATATTTTCGACGAGCTATCCAAAAAACTGGGTATCAAGGGCGGAGAAACAACATCCGACGGCAAGTTTACGCTAGTTGACTGCAGATGTATCGGTGCTTGCGGACTTGCTCCTGTACTGACTGTCAACGATGACGTTTACGGACGTTTGACAGTTGACGATGTTGACGGCATTATCTCAAAATATTCAGACTGATGATGACCGAAATATCACTCAATGTATTAGACGTCGCACAGAATTCTGTCAAGGCGAATGCGTCGCTGGTTGAAATATCGGTTATGGCTGACTCAAACGCCAACAGACTGACTATAAAAATCAATGACAACGGCTGCGGAATGACTGAAGAACAGGTTTCGCAAGTGTGCGACCCTTTCTTTACAACAAGAACTACCAGAAAGGTTGGACTTGGGGTGCCGTTTTTCAAGGAAGCCGCAGAAAATACAGACGGCTCGTTTGAGATAAAGTCAAAAGTCGGCGAGGGAACGCAGGTTACCGCAATATTCACTCTCGACCACATTGACAGAATGCCGCTTGGCGATATGTCGAGCACAATGCACAGTCTGATTACATTGAACAAAAATATTGATTTTGTTTACACTTATACGGTGAATGACAAATCTTTCACGCTGGACACCAGAGAGCTTCGTGAAATTTTAGGCGATGTTCCCTTTGATGTTCCTGAGGTTTCAGCCTACATAATGGATTTTCTTAAATCCAACAAGGCTGAGGTTGATCAAGACCTTATTTTTTAAAAATGTGAAGACAATTTTTCACGCTAAACACTATAATAGGAGGAAATAATAAATGAAATCACTTGAAGAGTTAAGAGCTATCCGTGAAAAAATGCAGGGACAAGTCGGACTTCGTGATGAAGACGATAATGTTACCCGTGTAGTTGTCGGAAT
>CANQJW010000069.1 GCA_947624345.1 uncultured Clostridia bacterium
ACAAAAAACGATTTTAAAACTTCCCAAAATCTCTGCATTCCTGACATTATAATCTCTCCTTACACACAAATTTTCTTCAATTCTTCTTCTGTGATTGCTCTTATATTGATTTCAAAATTACCGCCTAAATCATCCCAAGCTGAACCTGTCCATGCATAATTTTTACCTGTATCTTCTACATTGTAAACGTCTCCGCTGTTTAAGTCTCCGCCGGGCAAATTACTATATGTATCAACGCTGCCCTTGTAACGATACACATTCACAATATCTGACTTTTTAGCATACACATTGGGAAGCTCATTTATTGTTTTCTTATCAGCGGCGCTCAACATTCCATTTGACGAGGTTGTTGCTTCTGAATGCGTATGATCATTATCTGCTTTTCTCGTGAGCTTATTACCGATAATCTGCAATATTGCATTTAATCCTATCACTCCTAGTTTTGCCACAGTAATCTACTCCCCTTCTGTTTAATCTTTTAATCCGTCAATCTTTGATACCATTTGTTCAATATCAGAGACTGAAATTTCTTCGTCGTCAACAATTCCGCCTGAACCGCTAACCACTCCTGCTTTGAAAACCACAAATGTAATAACATCACTGCCTGAACCAAAATCAAGGCTCGTTAGCTGAATGTTTCCGCTTTTAATGGTATAATCTTCGCCCTCAGTAGCAAACAGACCGTTAATATAAACGTGAACAGCTTGACTATCGCTATATGTAAACGGTAATTCAGCGTGTCCGCTTTCGTCCGTTTCAACTGTATAGGTTCTTGAAGCAGCCGGATTGACATTAACAGTAAGTGATTCTGTCAGATTATTAAACCATGTATCAAACGCAGCTTCCTTTTCGTTCTGCCAATCCTGACAAGTCTGCTTCTGATTAGCAATCCATGTCTTTAATTCGGTTATTGCGTCTGTGATTGTTGATTTCTGTTGCTCTTTCCAATTTTTAAATTCAAGCATCTGCTGATTTTTCCAACTTTCGAAATCGTTAAATTCACCTTCTGAAGGTTCAGCTGTTCCGTATGCTTCGTAAATATAGTCTCCTTGATATCCTACCGGCATCCATATCTTATGGTCATCGAAATCTAAACGTCCACCAACAACGTTAAAACCGATTAAGTTAGTAAGAGAAAGTCCTGAACCGGAATAACATAATACACTTGCAAGACTACCAATGTTAGGTTCATAAGCGCCTGTTTTGTCTGTATTTGACCCCGGCGCCCAATACACCTTAATAACAGTAGGCACAAATCCAATATTAATATTGCTTGATGGCGAACCTCCACTACTTTCTATACTAAAATTGCCCGTTGCCACTTTTGCAGTCAGTAAGGAAGGTGATGATGGTGAAGAAAGACCTCCATTTTCAACGGCTTCAAATACCTTTCTAACAGCTTCATCTATCTCTTCTCCTGTATAAGCACTATTGTAGTCGCTCATATATATATTCCTCCTTAAATCTCCTTTTAAACTATGCTTTTACTTTAAAACTGCTCCTTTGATTCGTCTGCAAGCGATGTCCGTCAGATGTAATAAAATAATCTCCTTCTTGATAGTTATATTCACCTGAACAAACTGCTGTAGCAGTTGCTAAGAAACCACCTGTACAGTCGATTGATAAGCTCGTTATAGTGCCGATATAATAACGGTTACGCACCCAGATTATATATGTCTTTCCTGCCTGCTCATCATTTAGCACAAGTTTAAATGTTATCTTTTTACGCTTCTGATAGTAATTTAAACACCTGTTGCCTATTTCTTCTGCATTCTTTGAAGTGATCAAAGTGCAGTCCTTAACCTCTGCCTGAGCGCCTTGATTTTCATCTCCCACAGTGGATATCGTTTGATTATCAACAAGTCTCAAAGCGTTGATACTTCCGCTATAACTAGCTGCCTTTTTTACATTGTCTGTATCATCTGCAAAATACATAAAGCGAGACCGAAACTCTGTTTCATAAAAATCATATCGATAATTCAGATTTAGGATTGTAGCATTAACTAAGTAATTATTCTTTTTAACATCCTTTATATACCTATCTGTTCTATCAACTCCGGGGGTGTTCTTAGTCTCAAATTCTCCGGTTTCCCAATTAAATCCCCACCTTATATTCGCATAATAATGACCATCCGAATCTGTTTGAATATCCTTTATAGGTTGCATACAGATAAGCTCACCAAAAACCCATAACTTATCACCTGTATAACATGGGTTCGTACCCACTTCTCTCCAAATCAAATAGTTGCTTCCATCTGTTAAAGTAGATTGTGTTGATGTTCTTAAATCGTGAGCTGTTATAGAAATTGAACCTACATTCTCGGTAAGTTCTGCTGAGCTTTCAAACTTCTGCCCCTTGACAATGGTGTATCGTGTATCTTCTGCGTTTTTTATAATGTTTATCTTGTCACTTCTTGCACAGCTTATCTCTGCACCTATTGCAAATGCAAGATACTGAAGTGCTACTCTGTGAGTTACAATAGGCAAATAACCGTGTATCGGCAAATCCTTTAATGAATCTTCTATGTAAAAATCAAAGCCTGCGTCGTTTAAAATATCCGCCGCAAGTTCTCCTGCTGTTTTTCGAGATGATGAATATACATTTTGATCTACTATTTTGTTGTAATGTTCACCCCAGTAGAATGTAGTTTTACCCAAAAGATTTATAGCGTCCAAACATTCAATAGTTATTTGAGTACTATCCGCAGATGTGGCAATATCATAATAGAACAATCCCATAAACTGTTCTACACCGTCAATGCTTTCGTAAATCTCTATTTTGTCATTTTCGGCAAGTCCGAATATGTTTTCCTCAAGCAGTAAATCAAGATCGCCGTCAGGACGATATAACGATATAGTTGCCTTATTACTGCTCAAATTAATTGATAAAGGGTCTACCTCTTCCAAAATAGTAACGCTTCTAATCTGAGCCTCTGAGAACACTAACCCTTTTTCAGGTACTTTTACTATACAGCTTGTTTTTCTCATAAAACCCTCCGCTTATATTTCGTTGACACTATGCGGACCAACCGCAATAAAGTTGACAGTCATAGATTCCCACCAAGTTCCTTGATTGTCACGGTCACGTTTTAAAACTACATTGACCTTATCAGGATACATAAGAAATGTAACCCTGCCTAATGGCGTCCAAACTTTTACGTTATGCCCTGTTCCGTTATCAATCTTACTTTCAGAGCTTAACAGCTTCCATAGCTTTGCAAAATCGGTTGATTGCTTTTCTGCTCCGTATCCGTAGCCTATTGTTATGGATTGATTGAAAAATACACCGCCTAGCTCATAGTTTAATTTATAGTCCTCTGTACGTTCAGCGTATTTATATATAAACTCTGTATCAAGACTGACGGATAGAACGTCTACATCATAGAGCTTTCCGTCAACGGTAATACCTCTTTCTGCTTTATATGCCATTACACTATCACCAGATTTCCGTTATTTGTTCCCTGACGCTTTTCCTCACGTTTGATTTTAAATGTCAGATACTTTATAATTTCAGATTCATTTCCGCTTGCCTCAATCACAATATTTGTACTGCCATTACCTACTCCCGATTCTTTTAAAGCTTCAAGCAATGCCTGCTTTATAGTGCTTACAGGGGAAACGACCTCCGGCTCACGCTTGTTATCACCAAGCACAGCTGTAAATTCACCGAAGTTAGCCGGTACTACTGTTCCTGTAGCAAGACGCGGCAGCTCAACTTCTCCAAGTGTTTTCAAATTAAAACCGAATTTCTTTCCTCCGATTGCAGGGACCCAGTCGGGAACATCAAAGGAAACCTTATTAAGTCCTTTTATAAGCAGATTGATTCCGCTTATAAAGAAATTAATAAAACTCTCTATTCCTCCAAGAATTGCATTTATTATCCCCTTTATACCGCTCCACATTTTACTGAAAGCCGATTTGATAGGTTTTGTTACATGGTCGCTGAACCAATTAGCGACCTTGCTCCAAATTTCTTTTATCCCATTCCAAGCTCCCGAAAATATATTCTTAAACCACGTTCCAATGCCACTGAAAACATTCTTAATATCAGACCATCTGTTTGAAAACCATTCACCGATTGCCCCAAAAACATTTTTTATACCGTTAATGGCTGCTGTGAATTTTTCCTTAAACCAAGTACCTACATTTGAGAATACGGTTTTTATTCTAGACCATATATTACTGAAAAACTCTTTCACCTTAGAAAAGGCTGTTTTTATAGCATTAAAAGCGTTTGTGAATATATTCTTAAACCAAGCAACTACTCCGGAAAATACGTTTTTAATGCCCTGCCAAACCTTGCTGAAAAATTCTTTTACTTTGCTCCAAACGCCTTTTATAACATTCCAAGCACCAACGAAAAATCCTTTTATAGCTTCCCATACAACGCCAGCTATTTCTTTTACCTTATCCCAGAGATTTTTCCAAAATTCCCTGAATCCTTCGCATTTGTTCCAAAGTAAAACGAAAACTCCTATCAAAGCAGTTATAGCAATAATGATTAATGAGATCGGATTCATACTCATTACAAGGTTTAATGCACCTTGAGCAGCAGACGTTGCTACAGTTGCAACTTTTTGAGCTATTAATGCTGCTTTCTGTAATGCTAGTTGAATTATATTCTTCATAATAGCTGCAGTGTTTTTTATGATATTAACCGTTGCAGTAGCTATATTTTGTGCAAAACTTGCAAGCTTTGCTGCACCGTCTTTTATTTTACTCGCAAACTCACCTATCTTGTTTTTGATAATAGCCGCAGTATTTTTAATAATATTGGTTGTTGCAGTAGCAATGTTCTGTGCAAATTCTGCGAGTTTCGTTGCACCGTCCTTTATTTTACTTGCAAACTCACCTATTTTGGATATTCCATTCTTTACTTCACCTACAAATTTATTTATTTTATTCGGTATATCCTTTATCTTTTCAGCAAAATCTTTAATACTGTTTATTCCTTTTTTTACTTCTGAAACAAAAGTGCTTCCAATCTTAATAGTACCAATCGTTCCTGCAAGACCTATAAATGCACCTTCTAATGGAGATACACCGTCACTTGCCAAACCTTGTACTATTCCTTTTACTGTCCCGAAACTTCCGGAAATAGCATTTCCTATCGCTGTCATTACTCTATCAAAAATACCAGCCCAATCTATGTTGGAAAGGAATGTCCCTATATCCTGTCCGATTTTATTCCAATCAACTTTCCCTAAAAATGTACCTATTTCAGTAAAAAGCCCCTTAATGGCTTCACCTACTGTCTTTCCGGCTTTCGACCAGTCTATGGAACTAAAAAACTCATTAATAGAAGTCGATATACCGCTTGCGAAACTACCCCAATCGTAAGTAGTAACAAAACTATAAGCAGTGTCTATTACACCTTGAACAGAATCTCCGAGTGCTTGCCCAATCAATGCCCAGTCTATCCCTGAAATCACTTGATTAAGACGATTAGCCATACCTGTGCCTAATTTAGTCCAGTCAATATTATTAACAAAATTATAAAGTGTTGTTGCAACACCATTTAATCCATTAACAATTATGTTTACAACACCCTGCCAGTCAATCGTGTTAAATAAACTTGTTACATATGTAGCTAACGAAGTCCCCAAAGTAGCCCAATCGAAGTTACTTATAAAACCGTCAAGCAAACCGATTGTTACATTCATTTTGTTACCTACAGTTTGTCCTAATAAGTCCCAATCAACTGCACTTATTATTCCGTTCAACCCTTGTGCTAAAGATGCACCAATAAGTTTCCAGTCTACTGATGTTAAAGCCGTGTTTATGACTGACAATACATCATTGATTTTGCTGCCAAGATTACTTCCAATGCCTTTCCAGTCTACATTTCTGAAAAAATCATTTATCTTAGACCCAAAGTCCTTTAAAATGTCTTGTATTCCCTTAATATCAAGATCTTTTAATGCCTTTTCCGCTTTCCCTGTATCAACTGTAGGCGAAGTTGCCGTAGGCAATGCAAAACTTCCTGTCTTTGAATCATCACTTTTCTTTGATAAAGTATTTAATTTATCAAAGCTGGCAAGACTTCCCTTGTTTGCTTTCTCCGCCTTTTTAGCGTTACTAGCCATTTCAGAATAGTTGTCAGCCGCCTCGCTTGATGAATCGGCTACCTCTGCCGTACTGGAAGCTACCGCCCCTGCACCGCTTGAACTTTGCATTTCTATACCGAATACACTTGCAAGAGCGTCAGCCGCATTTTGCGCTACCTTGATAAGCTGTGACATTGCACCGTTCAAAGTCCTTACAGCAGGAAGCAACACATTCATTAGTACGCCGCCTATAACAGTAGAAAACTCCTTCCACTTCTCAGAAAGCATTCTTGTTTGGTTAGCCCAGCCGTTTGATGTTCTTGCAAAATCGCCCTGTGCAAGAGACGTCTGTTGCATAACGTAATTGTATCTTAGCTGTACCTTTTCAGCCTGCGACATCTCTCTGTATGATGTTTGTATACCCTGAGATAATGCGTACGCCTCAAGATTAGCCTCAGTCATTACAACACCAAACTGCTTTAAGGTCTCGGTCTCACCTGTATAAATTGATTTAAGAGCAATGCTCGCTATATCCTGCTTGACATTGTAAAACGACGCCATATCAGCCGAAAGACCTGTCAACGCTACCGCCATATCCGTAGCAGCGTCCTCGCTCAGTCCCATACCTGAACCCATAGCGGCAAATACAGAACCTGTCTGTTTTGCAGTCAGCTTTGATATACCGTAGGTCTCAACACAGGTTTCAGCGAATTTCTCCATTTTTTCAGAAGATTTCCCGAAAGATACGTCAACTACATTTTGAGCTTCAGCAAGATCAGACGCAGATTCGATAGCTTCTTTGCCGAAGTTAATTATCTTTACTCCTGCAAATGCTCCGGCAGCGACCTTTGCAAAGCTCATAAAAGAGCTTCTCAGTCCTGTTATTGAATTTTGAGCACTTGCAGCACCCTTGCTGAATGGATTGAAAATGCCCGACATCTTGCCCTTAAGCAAATTCAAAGACTTTCCTAAATTGCTTGTTCCTTTGTTAAAGCCTTTGCTGTCTATTTTAGTATCAAAATTTAAGCTGCCGTCAACAGCCATAGTATCACCTAACTTTCATATTGCCACTGGCTCGCTAGGTGCGCTCGGCTGTTATTTAAATCTGAATATATTTTCTTTCTTGCATTTAGGACAAATTTTTCTGATTATCCCTTTGCAGTTAGCTTCAAAAAGCACTTTTCCGCACTTTTTGCATTTAACCTTTACTAACTTCTCAATTCCTATCTCCTCTTTTCACTCAAACTTCACCGACCAAATCGTTTATGAAGTCAATTTCTGCTTTTTCCTCCTCAGTGTAAACAGGGTGAATATCAATAATGTCCTTGTTGTCTCTGTAAAATTCCTGCTCATATTTTTCAAGCTTTTTGCCTTTTGCCTTTTTTCTGCGAATATTAACTACCTGAGAATATAAGCCCTCGCCCATTTCAGAAAACAAACCAAGAAATGTCCACCAGTGCATATATTCAAGCTCTCTTACTTCCTTTCCTGCTGTTTTATTGATAGCAGAAAATATATAATGCTCATCCTGCTTCCAATCAATTAGCTTTGTAGGTGCTTTCTTTGACTTAGGCATATCGCCGCCGTCTAAAAACCAAGAGGCTTTTTCGTATGCCTTTTCTATATCGTCAGGTACTTCCTCAAAGAGACACTCTACACATATCTGTACCTTTTCGGCAATATTAAGACTTCTATCGTCAAACGCCTCAAAAATAAGCAAAGCAACACGGTAATCGCTTCTTATCGGATAGTCGCGACCGTCTACATCTAGGCTTTTCGGAAGAATACCTATCATTATTTCACCGCATTTGTATATTTAGCAATTTTTTTCTTAGATTGCTTCGTTTCCTTATCTAACGAGCTTTCAACGATAGGAAGTAAAGCGTCAATGAAATTTGCATATAAAGGTTGCCCTCCGGCAAGTGTCAGACAGTTAACTGTTCCAAAAGCAGGAGTACAAACATCATTGCCAAAAACATTGTTTATCTCTTCTCTTATATCTATGTCACATTCAGCGGCGATTTTTCCTAATTCATCAGTATCGCTTGCCTCAGCGTCTTTATACTTTTTTTCCAACTCCTCAAGCCTTTTCTGTGAAGCTGTTATTCTTTCTAAAATTCCAAAATCACAAGGATTGAACCTTACAATACGGCTTTCATCTCCGTTTACTGCAAACTCCTTAAATCCATCGTTAAACTTAAGTATTTCTGCCATAATAGTCCTCCGTTCTGCGTTCTTACGCTAAGTCGCTGCCACCCGTCTAACGGGTGGCTCGCGCTTCGGCTATAAGCCTTTGTTACTAGGCCAGCGTCTCAAGGC
>CANQJW010000070.1 GCA_947624345.1 uncultured Clostridia bacterium
CAGAACTCAACAACTGAGAAATCATTAAAAGATGGTTTAAAGTTAACTGATGATGATATAGAATATATCACAGAGGACCAAAAGTTTCCGACCATAGAAAACCGCACACCTTTTGAAGTACCCGAAGTGACAGACAAATCAGGACCTTGTGGATTTACAACAAAATATGAGTGGGATAACTCGACTAAAACTTTAACATTTAGCGGAACCGGTATTATAGATGACCCTGATAATTATTATGAGAAATATAAAGAAACAGCAGAGCATGTAGTAATAAAACCTGGAATTACAAACATTAATGCAGTTACGGGTGCTTATGGTGGTACAAGTTCTTATTTATATGGTGCATTTTGTGGTTATAATAAGCTAAAAGATGTAGAACTACCGGACACTTTAGTAAATATAGGAGAAGGTACATTTTATGAATCTACTCTAACTCATATTGATTTACCTGAGGGCCTCGAATATATAGGATTTAAGTCATTTGCTAATTGTCCATTAGAAGGTGATTTAAAAATACCTGAATCGATAGATACTATTGGTCAGGCTGCATTTGAGTATACTAATATAACTTCTGTTAATTTAAATGAAGGAATGGTACTAGGAGGTATGGCATTTTCTGGTTGTAATTCACTTAAAGAAGTGACGTTGCCGGATATGACATATGGTGCTACATCTGGTGGTAATGGTTCTCGTTCTAATGACGGTTTTTATGATTGTGAATCGCTAGAAAAGGTAATTATTAGAGGTATGGGTTCAATTATTCATCAAGGTGGCGAACCTACAAAGAATGGCCTTGGACAGGGTTTATTTTTAAGTTGTCAATCGCTTAAAGAAATAATATTTGAAGAAGATGGTATTGAATATGTAGAAGAGACAGAGTTTGGTTTAGATGGAAAACAGAGAAGGGGAACATTTGAAACATCAAACAATCCAACATTTTATGTACATAAGGGTAGCACAACAGAAAAAACGCTGAAAAAAGTAGGATATTCGAAAGAAGATAACACTGTATACATAGCTAATTTTTCAAAGCTTGAAAAGGCGATATCAGATGCTGAGTCTGTAGAAACAGAAAAATACACAGATGAATCAGTTACTGCATTTACAGAAGCATTAGAAACAGGAAAAGCTATTTTAGAGGATTTGACTTCAAGTCAAGACGAGGTTGACAAGGCTGTACAAGCAATAAAAGATGCAAAAAATGCGCTTGAGGAAAAGAAAGACGAGCCATCTGACCCGTCAGACCCATCAACCCCGTCAGACAGCTCTGACCCAACAACTCCAACAAAGCCGACAAGTCCAACAAAACCTACAGGCGGTAATGTTAAAAAGACAACGTCACCGGTTCAAAGGGCTTCAGAGGCTAAGGCTGCCGCTGAAAAGGCAATAAAGCAGGCAAAAATTACAAACCTTACAGCTAAAGCCAAAGGCAAGAAGAAGATAACTGTATCTTGGAAGAAGGTTGCAAAGGCAGCAGGCTATGAGGTTCAGGCGTCCACTAAGAAGAACTTTAAGAAGGATTTAATCAATAAGGCGACTACCAAGAACAAGGTTGTTTTCAAGAAGCTAAAGAGCAAGAAGAAATACTTTGTTCGGGTAAGGGCGTATACGACTTACAAGGACGCAAAGGGCAAGACGCAGAAGGTATATGGTAAGTGGGTTAAGAGTAAGAAGAAGGTAAAAGTTAAGTAGATAAAAAATGGCGTTCAGGAGAATAAAATCCTGAACGCTTTTGTCTTGTATATTCAATTGTTTATTGTCAATTGAAACGTCACCGTTGCCTCGGCGGTCTTGCCTCTATTTGCAGCGCAGACATATTAAGACAAAATCTGCTTTACTTTTTCGGAGAAATATGGTATACTAATTTAAAAGTTGAGATGTTCAGGAAGTGACAAATTTATGCCTGAAAATAAAAATGAATGGATAGAAGTACATATCAAAACGTCAACTGCCGGAATAGAACTGGTTTGCAGCAGATTGATGGATATTGGAATAACTGGTTTTGTTATTGAAGACGCTGAGGACTTTGAGGATTTTCTGAACGATAAAAATGGTAACTGGGATTATATCGACGACGATTTGATGAGCTTAAAAAGCTGTGAAAGTAAGGTTATCGTTTATGTTTGTGATGACAGACTTGCAAGTGAGAGTATAAACTTAATCAAAGCGGTACTCAAATCGCTGAAGGAGTCGGATAAAGGAAATTTATATGGCGAGCTTAGCATTGATCTTAAAAATATTGCAGAAGAAGATTGGGCGAATAATTGGCGTAAGTATTTCAAGCCATTGACTGTCGGAAATAAGCTTCTTATAAAGCCATCATGGGAGAAAGTAAATGCCGACGAGTCTAGAAAAGTAGTAGAGATTGATCCTGCTTCAAGCTTCGGAACAGGACAGCATGATACCACTCAGCTTTGTTTAGAGAATCTCGAATACAATATAAAAAGCGGCGACAAGCTACTCGATTTGGGTTGTGGAAGCGGGATTCTAGGTATAGCTGGAATGTTGCTTGGTGCGTCATGGCTCACCGCAGTTGATATTGATGATAATGCGGTGAAAACAACAGGCGAAAACATTTTGAAGAACAATATATCACAGGATTGTTTTGAAACATTTTGCGGTGATATAACAACTGATGAGAAGCTGAGAGATAAGATTGGCGACGGATATGATGTTGTTGTCGCAAATATAGTTTCAGATGTACTGATTGCAATGAGCAAATATTTCAAAGGATTTTTAGCAGACGGCGGTGTGTTGATAGTTTCAGGAATTATTAAGCAGAGAAAAGATGAAGTTATAAGCGCTATTGAGAATTGTGGATTTAAAAGAAAGAAGATAATTGAGAGTGAGGAATGGGTATGCGTATCCTTTTCTCAAATTTAACGGGAGGCGAATTATATGCAACTATTGATATTTGTAACCAAAAAGGAAGACAAAATTAACCAGCTTATGAAAGAACTTGCATTAGCTGACATAAGAGGTGCTACGGTTTTGTCCAGTACCGGTATGGCAAATTCCATAAAGGATATGGAAGAACTGCCTATGTTTGATGTTCTGGCTACAATGCTAAAGGGCGAAAAGGAAATGTCCAGCAAGACGATTTTATTTGCAGTCAAAGACTCAAAGGTTGACGATGCAAGAAAAGCAATAAACAAGGTTTTTGGCGATTTGTCTGTTCCAAATTCAGGAATATTGCTCGGCGTGCCTGTGTCATTCTTTGAGGGATTAAAAGAGGAATAATACAGGACAATTTGTACATAATTTAAAATTACGGACAACAAATAACACCCAAAGAGATTACTTTCTCCTTGGGTGTATTTTATTGAAAGTTTAGTTTACTAAATTATAAAGCATATAAGCCCTGAACAGCCCTCGTTTATAATTCTCTCGACTGCTTCGCTCAGCTTTTGGCGTGCCTCAGGCGGAAGTTTATGTAGCTTATTGTGGAGTCCCTCGTTAACAAGCTCGTTAAGCGACTTACCGAAGATATTGGATTCCCAGATTTTCTCGGGGGTTTCCTCAAAATCGTTAAGCATATACATAACAAGCTCTTCCGATTGTTTTTCGCTTCCGACAATAGGATTTATTTCAGTCGTGATATTTGCCTTCATCATATGTATTGACGGGGCAGTAGCTTTGAGTTTTATACCGTATTGACCACCTTGCTTTATTATTTCAGGTTCATCTAAAGAAAGCTCCTCAGTTGCCGGCATAACAATACCATATCCTGTTGCTTCAACCTCTTCCAAAGCACTTTCAAACTTTTCATATTCATCTTTAATTTTTATTAGTCTAAGAATTTGAGGAAGCAGATCGCTTTCGTCATTGATATCAAGATGGGTAGCTTCTCCGATTATCTTAAAGAACAGATTGCTGTTAAGCGCAATATTCATCACAACAGTGCCTTTGCCCAGATCCATCTGATCAATAAAGCAACTTGAAATGTTCTCATTTGCACCTATATAGTCCGTACAGCTTTTAACCTCTCTGACATGCTCTAAATTCTTTGTTGCCTCCTTAATGGAAGTAAAAATATCCTCCTTGAGCCAATGAGTTTTATCAAGAGTATTTATCCACTTTGGCATATTGATATTTATTTCTCTGATAGGGAACTCATAAAGAATCTGAGAAATAATCTCCATAATATCCGACTCGTTAAGATCAAGACAATTTACTGCCATAACCGTTGTCTTATATTTTTCTTTCAGCTTCTCACAAAGGCTCTGAGAAGCCTCCGACTTAGGATCAAGACAGTTTAAAAGTACCACAAACGGCTTGTTTATTTCGGTGAGCTCTTTTATAACACGTTGTTCGCTTTCTTCATATTCATCACGGGGAAGGTCAGTTATGCTTCCGTCGGTTGTGACAACAAGACCTATAGTTGAATGTTCTGAAATAACCTTCTGCGTTCCTATCTCTGCCGCCATATTAAAGGGAACTTCTTTGTCAAACCACGGTGTGTTGACCATTCTGGGGGCTTCGCCCTCGAAATATCCTACTGAGCTTGGAATAACATAACCTACACAGTCAATCATTCGCACAGAGAATTTTGCTCCGTCATCAAGTGATAGCTCAACAGCGTCCTCGGGAATAAACTTAGGCTCGGTAGTCATAATGGTTTTTCCGCCTGCTGACTGGGGAAGCTCATCAATAGCACGCTCTTTAACATACTCGTTGTCAATGTTCGGTATAACAAGCGTTTCCATAAATTTTTGAATGAATGTCGATTTTCCTGTTCTTACAGGCCCGACAACACCTATATAAATATCTCCGCCCGTTCGTTTGGCAATATCAGAATATATCTTTTCACTGTTCATCAATGTATACCTCCTTAGTCAAGTATAGGAATGAGAAGCATTCCTCTTTGAAGTCTTGTGCTGTCTGACAGTTCATTTTCTTGGGCGATAGCTGAAACCGATGTTGAGAATTTCTTAGCTATCTCCCATATATCCTCGTTCTGCTCAGCATAATATAGCTTAACGGCATAACTGTTATCCTTCATTTTGATATTATCCTCGTTTACATTTATATTTGTAATAAGCTTTCTTGAGTCATACTCTTTTACATATCCGCATACGAATAGTTCTGCTTTAAGTTCAATAATATCCGAAGATGTTATGGTAAATGTATAGTTATCAATATAAACATTTAGATCCGCTATTGAGTTTTCGTCAACAGAAATATCAAGACAGTGTTCAAACGATATTGTATCTTCTAGATAAATAGGACAGTCGTTTTCGTCCTTTGCGATTGCTCCGATTTCTATGTTTCCGAAAACTATAAAGCTGTTTTTATTGGCGTTGTATTTGCTTTGAATGTTAAACGGTTTTGCCCATACATCAACAGCGGTACTGATTTCCAAATCACGACAGGTAAGTTCTGCTTTTATAGTCTGGTTTTCCTTAATTTCTATCGGATTTTTTTCAAGCATTATATCACTACAATCAAAATCACACTGATACTTTGTTGAATATGCGTCAGTTGCAAGCTCGTGAGTATCATACCTGAAAGCTACGCAGTTTATAAGCATAATAATCTCACACTCTATCTCGCTATTATCACTTGACTTGTTTGGAATAAGCTCAAGTGAGGCAACAGATATATTCGTCATAGCTTCATACTGCTCGTTTATTCCGTCAATATCAATTATCTGGCTGAACGGAACAGAGAATTTAACTGTTTCTATATTCTGAGGTTCATCAGCTTCAGCTTCGCAGTTATATAGAAGAGAAACCTTTGCTTCGCCCTTTATGATAAGCTTATTGGCGATTATCTTTTTCTCAAAGCTGTTTATTATGCAATTGGATTTTATAACAGAGTTGATTTTGCCCCTTGTCTTGCTCAGCTCAATCTCTTCGGTGATAGTGATCCTCTTTGCAGCAGTCAGTCTCTTTGCAGGAAAAGTCACAGGTTCCTTCTTAAGCTGGAGATTAAGCCCTTTTGCATTAGATACTATGTCTGTTGATTGTTCACATTCAAGCGTAATCTTTGTTGAAACAGCTCCTCTGATATCAACCCTTCTTGGGTTTACAACTCTGCAATTTGCATAATCAGTAGTAGGTGTAATCCTAATGCAAGGATTTTTTGGTATTGTGGAAAGGTCAACGGTTTTGGTGTAATTCTGACTTTGAGCAATGGTGTATAAGCTTGATGAATCATTTGATAGATAAAGAGCTCTTATTGACACATTTAAATCAAAGGTAATCTTATCACCATTCAAGCTATGTGAGATTACCCTTGGATCAATAGAGCACTTTAATACTCTGAAAATATCAGGAAGATAGTCGGGAAGTATGTAATCGAGTTCAATAGCTTGCTCGCTACTGCCGTTGAATGCAATTTCGTTTGATATAAAGCTTTCGTGATCTAAAATTAAGTCCATTAAATGTTAGCCTCCTTCAGGAATGTTTTAGCATCTTCCTTTAGCATTATATTCACACATTTTTAGGTTATGCATATAATAATAGATTATTTTATTAGAAGTTTATTCAGATATTATAACAAATATGGTATGCATACACTAAAAAGCTAAGCCCCAAAAGGTTCATAGCCGTTTAAAACAGAATTTTTCAAAAAATTTTCCCCCAACCCCTTGACACCCCTCTCAAAATATGTTATATTATAGATACCAAGTTTAAGGAGGAACTACTATGTACAACGCAAGTCACCCAGTATTTGTAAACGGGGGGGGGGGCATTTCGCCTAACCTTTATTTGCTGTGTACAGAATAGTTCAATAGAATTTAATATTGTAAATAGGGCGTAGTATGCTTAGGCGTACTGCGCCTTTTTGTGTTGTTTGTAATTTTAAATTACATAGATTATTATTAAAAAAGAAAGGTGGTTTCTAGTATGAAACTTAAACGAATGTTGTCATTGTTAGCCGCAGCGGCAATGGCAATAACAGCGCTTACGGGCGCTATGAGTGTATCAGCAAGTGAAGTTGCAAAAGGAGAATGCGGAGATTTAACTTGGACGCTTGATTCTGATGGTGTACTTACGCTATCTGGCGAGGGAAAAATGGCTACGCCTAATATTGATAGTGTTGGACAGGGAGGAAATATGGAACCCTATTTAGTTGACTACCCTGAGGTCTATACTTACCAAAAATATAAAGACATTATTAAAGAAGTAGTAATTGAAGAAGGCGTAACAACGATAGGATTTTGTGCATTTTATAAAATGCCGAATCTTGAAAGCGTTACTTTGCCTTCAACAATATCAGGATTTGTTACTGTTGAGTTTGGAGAGGGAAGGCGTCGTAGTCTTGCTTTTGCAGAGTGTACGAAACTTAAAAACCTCACACTAACAGAGGGTATGACGGCTTTGGGAAATCATGTATTCGAAGGATGTACCTCGCTCGAGAGTGTAAGAATACCATCAACTCTAATTGCTCCGCTTTCACAAAGTGACGATAATGCAATTAGAACTGGCTGGTCACCTTGTACATTCCAAGACTGTACATCATTAAAAAATATAACTCTTCCGGAAGGATTAACCGTTATAGCATCTGGGGCATTCTGGAATACAGCCGTTGAAAGCATCATAATTCCGTCAACAATAGAGACATGGGATATATATCCAGTTGCAGCTGTGGATGGTAATAGTAATTGGGCATTTAGAAATTGTGAAAAGCTTTCATCAGTTACATTTAAAGAGGGGCTCAAAACTATTTTGGGTTCGCCGTTTGAAGATTGTCCATTGCTAAAAAAAGTAATTATCCCTGCTTCTGTAACTGATATTGCTTATGGCTTTAATAAGGGTGTTGGTGCAAATATTTCTTATTTTGAGGAAATAGCATTTGAAGATGGCTCTCAGCTAACCGAAATAGGGGCAAGCGCATTTAGTGCATGTAAAAGTCTAAAATCGCTAGAAATTCCAGAGAATGTTACTACTATCAATCAAAGTGCGTTTGGTGGTTGTACAGCAGAAAAAGTGTATTTATACTCAAGAACAGCAGATGCTTATAAAATACCAAAAGATGCAGCAGTATTCTGTTATTGGGATGCAGTGGCAAAGAGCCAGAGAGTTTGCAGTGATATAGAAGAAGAAATGTCAAAAACCTATAAGGAACTCAACACAGCGGTAAAAGAAGCAAATAAATACTCAGAAAAAGATTACACAGAAGAAAGCTACGGAGTATTAAAAGAATTGCTAGAGCAAGCGTCTACCAAGAGTGATAAATCACACATATTAGGTATGAAATATCTTACAGAGGATATATATTCAGCGATCGAAGGTTTAGAAGAAAAGAAAGACGACCCACCAACCCCGTCAGATCCATCAACCCCATCAGAGCCGTCAGACCCGTCGGAATCTGACCCGTCAACCC
>CANQJW010000071.1 GCA_947624345.1 uncultured Clostridia bacterium
TAAAATCGAAATATAAGTATCATCTTGATTTCAATGATGAATGTGTTTTGTATTCAGACCATAGTTTTGAAGTGTAATCAATTGAAAATAAGTTTATCCGTAATCGTTTGAATATGAAATGATTACTTAAAATGGAGGCTGTAATATGAGAAAGTATGCTTTTCTAAAAAATCCTATGAAATGCAATAAAAAAGATTATATTTATAAAATAATGCTTTATAAAACGAAAAATGAGGGTGTTTTTCTTTTTCAATATTGCAGTATAGATGCAATCCAATGTTCATTTGACCAATTCTATACAGACTTAAAAGATGTCTATGAAGATTGGAATGATAAAATTGATGAAAGAGGTTGGATAGATATTGATGATCCTTTGCCGAATTGTCAGCATGATGCTTTTATTCCGATCAGAGTTAAAGGGCGTGATACCGGTAACCCTGAGTGGGGAAATTTAGAAGCACTTGTTGATGGGGAATGGGTGGAATATGATCCCACATAAATGAATAATGCTTACAAGCTGTGAAGCGTTTTCTGCTCCGCAGCTTTTAATTTTTTCCGGTCAAAATATCGAACGGAAAACTTTTATGGCGCACTCAATTTCGTGCGCAATGCGAATAGACAAATCACCGAAACTGCGCTATAATTTTAATATAGGCTGAATATTTCAGCTTGCAAAAATAGGAATGGTGGTGATGTTATGATTTCAACTGCGGAAAAGCTGTCCAGACTTGAAACGAAAATCGAAAAGCGGAAGGCGGCTATCGCTGAAGAAACCAAAAAACTCAATGCGGATTTGGCGGAATATGACAAGCTCTGCCTGTTGGCTCTTGCCGACAAATTCAAGCTGAAAGGCAAGGACTTGTTCACGGCAATTGAGCGTGAACATGAACAGCTTGAAAAGCTGAAAGAAAATGCTCCTGCGAGTGATGCCGAAACGCTCGGACAGACTTCTTTCTTTGAAAGTAAACATGATCCATATGAGGATTGAATTTCGGCAGAAATGAGGAAAGATAGAGAATGCGAAACCCTCAATTCCAAATGCGTAGATAGAGATTAGCTAAAGGAGAAAATTTGCTATGAATGAATTGAAAGAAACCGTGTCTGAATACAAAATTGGACACACAACCTACATCGTGAAAACCGTTTTCAATCCTGCTTTCCAGCAGAGCCTTTCGGACATTTTGAAACGTCTGATTAAGCGTGAAATTGAAACTAAAATCGTCGATGAAATTGATGAAAATGAATAAATAACAGCAAGCAAGCTATGTGAAAATTTTTTCAGTGTATTGACTTTTTTCGGAATATACGTTATAATAGAAACATAGCTTGCTGTATCTGTCGGAAAGAGAGGAAATTATGCAAGACAAGATTACAGCTTTATATTGCCGTCTTTCGCAGGACGATATGCTTGATGGTGAGAGCAACAGTATCACAAATCAGAAGGCAATTCTTCAGAAATATGCCGATGAAAATGGTTTTCTCAACTCGGTTTTCTATGTTGATATGTAGAACCCCAAATTGATACAACAGAAACATCTCATAGGGGTGTTCAAAATGGAAAAACAGCGCAAAATCGCAAAAATTGAAAACTATAAATCTTTTCTGTTTCACACAATCCTCTGCTTGATTTTATCAGTCTGCTATGATATAATAGAAGAAAGCGATCATGCCGACACGGCAGATAAACACTGTTACAGGAGTCTGATATGGATATTTATAACAAAGAAATGCTGAATGAATTTATAGCGGAGAATCCATTAAGATTTTCAGAGAAGCGTTTGGCGCTTGTACGGAGAGATTTTTATAACCATAAGCGTGGGACGGTTTCTGACGAGTTTGTAGATTATGTTTTATGGCTGAGAAATCACCTGCAAGACATGAACATTTCGGTGCTTTCCTGCTGCCGATCATTAGGGATAACAGTTGGAATGCGATTCTCGAAGTCGGTTGCGGAGAGACCGTGCTGCTGTCCAAATATCTGCATCAGAAGCTTAGAAACAGTGTCAAAATAGCAGCTACGGATCAATGTGAGATGCAATGCGATACTTCCGGCATAAAGATCATGAATCACAAATTTACAGGTACAGAAGATCTTGCGGAATATGATGCAGTTATCGCACAGGAACCTTGCGATGCTGCTGAACTGATTATCAAAACCTGTGCAGAGCAAAATATCCCATACTGCGTTATTCTCTGCGGTGTACCTCACGCAAGGCTAAGCGGAGAGCTTGATAACGATGTCTATGCTTGGTATGCCTATCTATTGTCCACTTATCCAAACAGTCAGTTTACAATTTGGCATAACGGCAGGTTCTCTTCCGGATGTATTTATTCTGAGCATGGATTTGACAGGAAATATTTCAGTAGAAACGACTGAGCTTAATAACCGCCTACCTTGCAAACGATGCAAAAAAATGCAAAGCTTGCAGGATAGGCGGTTATCTATGTGTACAGAGCGTTTTTTCTTCTTGAAAAAGCATAGGAGTATGCTATAATGATAACAGCACAGAGTATTACATAAAGGAGCTTCTCTTTCCTCCTACAAAACTGAAACACAAAAAGCCGTGAAGGTTATTGATATAACCCATGTCGTTATCCCCGAACAGAGCGTAGATTCGCTGCCGCATCTCATTTGCTGCCTTGTTCGTTAAGTTTATCTTGTATATTGTTTCAGGTAGAATCCTGTCTTGCTTTTCTTGCATTCGCAGATCTCCTCCGGCGTTCCGGCTGCCACGACTCTGCCTCCATGAACGCCGCCGCCCGGTCCCATGTCAATGATGGAACTCTTTTTAACACTGCTCTCAGGCATCGGCTGGATCATCGTCTATGAAGAATGCATACGGCTCGGTTTCAAGCAAAAGACCTATGCCATGCCATTCTGGGCATTGGCACTGAATATCACGTGGGAGGCGATCTATACCTATTCCGATCTGTTTCTCGGTGCTCACGGAGGGATGACAGGTATGCTGATCGCACAGGAGATCGTCAACGTGTTCTGGGTGGGCTTCGACTGCGTGATGCTTTATACCTATTTCAAATTCGGCAAAAAGGAATTCCCGAAGCAGATCGATGGTAAGTTTTTTGTGCCGTACAGTCTTCTCATACTTATTTGCAGTGCGGCACTTCAGATCGTTTTCATCGTGGAATTTGGTTTCGTGATGGCGGCTGAATACTCTGCATTTTTGCAAAATCTGCTGATGTCCGTTTTGTTTATCAGTCTGTTCCTGAAAAGAAACAGCATGGAGGACACATCTCTTACGCTTGCCTTTGCGAAGTGGATAGGAACTCTCGCGCCGACGATCCTGATGGGTGTCATCACCTTTGACCCTGTGGTGCTGACCTGTGGGATTTTCAGCACGGTTTTTGATCTCATTTATATCGCACTTTTGCTGCGGCACAAGCACTCATAACTCAAACGGAATCCACCCATAATCGGCTCAAAGCCGTATTGCAGGAGCATTTCTGTACGAACAGCTTTTCTTTTGAAAATATCCTCAAACAATTATCAACATCTCCTAGGAGATATTCCAATATTACAGGCTTTTTTCCATGTGGATACAAGTAAATGTCTTTCCTTTTACAACGTTATTGAAATCTGCTGTATAACCGAGCTTTTCATAAAACCCCACTTTTTCCTCACGACTCTCAAGAACGGCTCTTTTGTAGCCTAAATCTGCCGCCCATTTCTCCGCTTCCGTCACCGCAAGACTTCCAAGCCCCTTGTGTCGGTATTCCGGCAGAACTACGATCCTGCCGAGCATAACGCTTTTTTCATCGATTGCATAAAGGCGGCAGGTGGCAACTGGGAAATCATCATCGAGTATCACGATGTACTTTGTATCAGGAGTATCGTGTTCATCAAATTCCTGTTCAAGTGTAATGTGGTATTTTCTCCCCATAGCCTGGATCCGGACATAGTATGCACCTGCCTGATATTCGGTCGTTTCAGCTCGAAGTATCTTCATTTATTTGACCTCCAATCGATCATATACAGCAATAGATCGCTCCTTTTAGATCATTATATCACTTTTTAGCTTACAAGTCAATGTGATGAAAAATACTTTAGGATTGATCTTGGGCATACTTCCTTGTTTCCCCGACCTTGACACCCTCTGCCATAGCCTTTGCCGCCTCATATATCGCCTTGTCCTTGTATGCCTGATTCCAGCGGTTGATGCCGATCTCGTCAAATACTCTTGCTCCCGTATGATGTGCAAAGCGTTCAAGCTGTTTCAGAGGTTCGAGCGCATATCCATTCCCGAACCGCCTGCCGATGCAATGAGCAGAACAGGCTTGTTCGTGAGAGCCGCATTTCTCGGCTAGAAGAATGTACTTGACTCACATCTGCGGAGACGGTCAAGGAAACTTTTCATCACCTCGCTGACTTCTTCCCAATATACCGGGGAAATAAAAGCAACTGCGTCCGCATTTCTGATCTTCTCCTGTGCTTCGCTGAAACCGTCATTCCCGAAAACACATCTATGCTCCGTAAGACATTTGCCATCTTTACATGAATGACAGCCTTTCATCTGACAGACATTGATAATCTCGACCTCTGCACCGCCGTCAACTGCTCCACGAACGATCTCATCGGTCATATTTTTTGTCAGTCCGTCCTTTTTCGGATTTCCCGATACAATTACAAATTTCATAAACACATATCCTCCGTTCTTTTGATAAAGTGCTTTCCGTTCAGTGCACCGCCGACCTGCATCAGCTTTCCGCCTTCTTTCAGTCCTCCGAGGTCAACAGGGTAAAACCCCATTGCCGTAAAAAGAGGGTGCAGAGTTTTCTTTGCATTATTGTCATCGCCAGCATAGAACAGAACACGATTGCCGCCGTTCACCTCACCGTCCATAAACTGCCCGAACAGCGAATTGAACGCTTTTACAACACGAGCGTTTTTTGCAAGAGAGGAAACATATTCACTTCCTGTCATTCCGTCCAGCTTCACAGGTATCGGTCTTGTGCTGCCCGATGTAAATGTCAGCTGATTTGTTGCATCTATTAAAATCCTGCTGCTCCAGTCACCAACTTGTTCCATGACTTTTGGAACGGTATCCCACCATACAGCGAGAATGACAATATCCTGCTCTGATACCTCCGCAAGCGTTGCTGCACTTGCCCCCTTGCCAAGCGTTTCAATGGCCGAGGACAGTGTTTCAGGCTCTCTGCTGTTGCACATCACGACTTCATTTCCTGCGGCAAGAATGAGTCTCGCAAGAGTCTGTCCTACATTTCCTGCACCGATAATACCTGCTTTCATAGCGTTACTCCTTATCTGATATAATTTGTTTCAATTTCCGACATCTTCACTCGCTTCGGCAGTTCCTTTGCAGGATAGCCAACAGCCAGTCCTGCAAGGGGCTTGAAGTCATCGGAAATGCCAAGCTCTTTTACAAGCTCCGTCTGTGTCGGCAGGATAGTGCCTGTTGCCCAACTGAACACGCTGCCAAGTCCCATATCGTATGCAGCGAGGGACATATTTTCAATGATACAGCCTACATTGGCAAACAATGCTGTTTCGTCAAAATCACGCTTGCCGGACACTATGATGAGTGTGGGTGCACCGTAAAGCACGTCGCTTTTTGCTCCGCTTGCAGACTGATACATCTCTCTGATCTTTGTGAGTATATCAGGGTTCTGCACAACAGTCAGGTGCATGGTCTTGTATGCTCCTCCTGCAACGGGTGCGGTATTCGCCACTGTAAGAAGTGCATTCAGCTCCTCGTCTTTGATTTGCTCCGATGAGTATGCCCTAACGGACTTTCTCTCAATGATCGCTTTCTTTGTTTCCATATGATTACCTCCTGTGTTTAATCTGTAACAACTTACATTACAAATATTCTATCACAAGTTATCTGTAATGTCAATACTTACGAATAAATTGTAATCGATCTGTAATATTTAGATTTACATATTGACTTTTCGGGGAAAAAGTGATATGATTGAGTAAAGGATAAAAGGAGGTATTCAGACAATGCGTGTCAGCACACAGTTTTCGATAGCCGTTCATGTCATGTTGATGATAGCAGGGTTTCCTGATGAAAAAATAACAAGCGAGGTAGCAGCGGAGAGTGCGGGGTGCAATCCTGTCATTATCCGAAATGTGTTCGCCAAGCTAAAAAATGCCAATCTGCTTATTACAAAATCGGGTAAAGGAAAAACTACTCTTGCCCGTCCCGATACCGAGATCACACTATGGGATATTTACTGTGCTGTTGAAAGTGAGGAAACGGAGGAGATATTTAAGTTCCACCAGAACACCTCACAAACCTGTATGGTAGGGAGCAATATCCATAGCCTACTTGCACCTCATTTTGATAGTGCGGTTGCGGCGTTAAAGGCGGATTTTTCAAAGGTCACTTTAGCCGATCTGAAAGAGGAGCTTTATGATACGATACGAAGTAAAGCTTCGGAGGACGAGGTTTTTGGATAAGTTTAAGGGCAATTCCCCACTCACGGAGGACATTGCCCTTTTTGGTCATATCATGCTACCTCCCGATGAGATAAAAGACTGCCGAAGAGATGGGTGCAGACAGAAGGATCATCACACTCTGCTGAAGCTGCTGCTTTCTGTTATAGCCAAACTGATGCCATCCCTCGCAGCCCTCCGTTTCGGGAAAGAAATGCTGAAAGAAGTGCGTTTTTGTTATCATGAACCAGTCAAATCCGATAATATCGAACAGCTTGATACCCACCCCGATGATTAGAAATCTTACCACATATTGCAAGAAGGTAAAATCATTTCGGATACCGTCAATTCCCGCAAAGATGTAAATTGCAAGCATACCGAGCAGTATCAAAGCGAATAGTATCATACCGATGATCCGTTTCGGTGTCAAGGTGAGTGATTCAATACGCAGTTTCAGGTGCTGCCGGATATCATCCGGGAAAAAGTCTACCACAGACTTCATCGGCATAAATTCACAAGCGACGTAAATCATAAGCGTGAAAAGCACCATCATTCCGAGTGTCAGTAAAATTGTTACAAGCATACTATTTCTCCTTATTTGTATTCATTTTTATAGCTCTCAAAAATGCAAGGCACAAAAAAGCGTGTCCCCATGATTCACCACCGCCTACAAGGAAAGCATAATCTTTCAGCCCCACACCGACCATGACGGCATAGAACACCTTTGTCAGCAAACTCATTCCCAACGGACAAAGCAGGAAAGCAGCTTTCGTCAATCCCAGCTTTCCTTTCAGTGCGAAATACATATATGCAGCAGTGATCGGTATATCGACCACAAAACACCATATCGTGAAAGGTATCAGCGTAAATGCGATCGGCGTTCGGAATTACAAGGGTGTTTGCTATCGCTAACTATATATCATTATAACATATTGTCCGAACATAGTCAATCCGTTATAACATCGTGATTTATAAAGCGCACTCTCGAAATATTAACCGTAATCCTGCCTTAATCTTTTCAGAAACAACTCTGCAATTGGCGAAAACACCTGATACTTTTTCCAAATGATATACATATTCGTTTCAAGTGTCGGCTTTATGGGACGAAAGCATAGTCCGCTGCTCTCACTTATGTCTACAAGATGCTCAAAGGTCAGCAGATACCCCAGCCCCTCTTTCACAAACACAGAGCCGTTGTAGGCAAGGTTTACTGTTCCTGCAAAGTTGAGCTTATCCATATTATCCCCGCACCAGCGCGGAAAATCCACACGGATCGACTGCTCCGAGCAGAACAGCGGCAAACCATATAAATCATCAAGGGTTAACATATTCTTTCTTAGCAAGCGGACTGTCACGCAGCATCACAAGCCCCCATTTGTCGCTTTCGGGGACAGATAGATAATTATACTTTGACAGGTTCGGCGGCTCAACGATCACGGCGAGGTCAAGTATACCTCGGTCAAGCCGTTCCGCAAACTGCCATAGTGATATAGAAGTTTTTGCTTTCTTAAAATAAACCGCATAACACAGCGGTTATACGGTTTTTCT
>CANQJW010000072.1 GCA_947624345.1 uncultured Clostridia bacterium
AACGGGGGGGGGGGCATTTCGCCTAACCTTTATTTGCTGTGTACAGAATAGTTCTCTAGAATTAAATATTGTAAATATGGCGTAGTATGCTTAGGCGTACTGCGCCTTTTTGTGTTGTTTGTAATTTTAAATTAAATAGATTATTAAAAAATGAAAGGTGGTTTCTAGTATGAAACTTAAACGAATTTTGTCATTGTTGGCAGCTACAACAATGACAGTAACTGCGCTTACGGGGGCAATGAGTGTGTCAGCTATTAGTGCTGACGATGGAGAGTATGACCCTAATGCATACTACACATCAGGAAGATGCGGAGAAAATGCAAACTGGCTCATTAACACAGACTGTACTTTGATTATAAGTGGTACCGGCGAGATGAGCAAATGTTATGAGGCTCAAACTCAAAATGGAACACTCTCTTATTGGGGCTGGGAAAACGCTGCAAAAGGTATACAGAAGCTAGTAGTTGAAGAAGGTATTTCTTTGAAAAGCGACTATAATTTCAGTTCATTAGGAAATTTAACAGAAGCAGTATTTCCATCTACAGTTACAAATCTTCACATGTGTTTATCAACAAATAGGTCTAATTTAAAAGATGTGTGGATATATACAAAAGATTTGGAAAATACATTTGATAATAGTAACTTAGCAGCCTATCCAAATGCCGGAAGTGGTACAAAGTGGCATATATATCAAAACTCAACAACAGAAAACTCATTAAGAGATGGTTTAAAGTTAACTGATAATAATATAGAGTATATCACAGAGGACCAGAAGTTTCCTGAAATAGAAAACCGCACACCTATAGAGGTGGCTGAAGTGACCGATACATCAGGACCTTGTGGGCTTGGTTGTAAATATATATATGATAAGAAAACTAAAATCCTTACTATTTCAGGTAAAGGCCCTATGTTTTCAGGCCTTTCAGTAGACCAATGGGGATACTACAAATATAAAGATGAAATAACAGAGGTTGTTGTTGAAGAAGGTATAACGTATATAGGTAAATGTGCTTTTGGAAAGTTTGACAATCAAATGTCTGAGAAATCTTCAGAATATCCAAATCTTACTAAGCTTACATTGCCATCAACCGTAAAAATAATAGAAAACAATGCTTTTTATAGATCAGGGCTTGAAACAATTTCATTTTCAGAAGGTCTTGAAAAAATTAGAGAGGCGGTATTTGCTTATACACCATTATCAGGAGATTTAAATTTACCTAAGTCTGTAAATCAAGTTGGTCCATATTCATTTTCAGGTACTAATATTACTTCTGTTAATTTAAATGAAGGAATGGTATTAGGAGATCAAGCATTTGAAAATTGTAATTTAATTAAAGAAGTGACGATACCTAAAGGTTTAATATATTTACGTTCAATTAATGGGCAGTATGCTCGTGAAAATTCGACCTTTGCTAGATGCGAATCACTAGAAAAGGTAATTATAAAAGGCGTAGGCACAGTAGAAGAATATGGCGATGATATGGAAAACGGTCTTGGAGAATGTTTGTTTACCAGATGTACATCATTAAAAGAAATAATAATAGATTGTAAAGATATTGAATATGTAGGTGCATTTCGACTTAATTCAGCAGGAGTTTCACAAGAATATGGAACATTTTGGATGGAAAACAACCCAACATTTTATATTTACAAGAACAGCACAACAGAAAAAACTTTGAGGAATGCAGGATATTTGAAAGAAGATAACACTGTTTACATAGCAGATTTTTCAAAGCTTGAAACGGCAATATCTGATGCAGAGTCTGTAGAAACAGATAAGTACACAGATGAGAGTGTTTCAACATTCACGCAAGCATTAGATGCAGGAAAAGCTATTTTAGAGGATTTGACTTCAACCCAAGACGAGGTTGACAGCGCGGTTAAAGCAATAAATGATGCTAAAAATGCACTTGAAGAAAAGAAGTCAGACCCGTCCGAATCCGACCCAACAACCCCGTCGGATAGTTCTGACCCAACAAGCCCAACAAAGCCGACAACCCCGACAAACCCAACAGGCGGTAATGTTAAAAAGACAACGTCACCGGCTCAAAAGGCTTCACAGGCTAAGGCTACTGCCGAAAAGGCAATAAAGCAGGCGAAAATCACGAGCCTTACAGCTAAAGCAAAGGGCAAGAAGAAGATAACAGTATCTTGGAAGAAGGTAGCAAAGGCAGTAGGCTATGAAGTTCAGGCGTCTATTAAGAAGAACTTCAAGAAGAACGTAATCAACAAGGTGACTACCAAGAACAAGGTTGTTTTCAAGAAGCTAAAGAGCAAGAAGAAATACTTTGTTCGCGTAAGGGCGTATGCAACTTACAAGGACGCAAAGGGCAAGACGCAGAAGGTGTATAGTAAGTGGTTCAAGAGTAAGAAGAAGGTTAAAGTTAAGTAAGTATAAAAAGGGCGTTCAGGTCAATAATACGACCTGAACGCTTTTGGCTTGTATATTCAATTGTAAATTATTTTTGTATGTGTTGGTTAGTGATAGTTCGAGTCCATAAAGTTCAGTAAATTTGGCAAAAAATATGTACCACTAACGCGAGACAAAAAATAAAAGTCCACGCACTAAATTAGTACGCGGACTGGATGCAACGTCACCGTTGCATCGGCGGTCTTGCTTCTTGCTTCTTACCTCTTGCCTCTAGTAACAACGCAGAATAAATTTAAATGTAATTAGCTTATTTATCTTGCAAAAGGATGTCGGATATGATAAAATATTTGTATTAAAAAATAAGGAGAAATTTTATGACTCATCAATATGTACTAATTCTTGACTTCGGAGGTCAGTATAATCAGCTTATCGCAAGGCGTGTCCGTGAGTGCGGAGTTTATTGCGAGGTTAAGCCATACAATAAAATGTCCATTGAGGAAATCAAAGCATTAAATCCTGTAGGAATTATTTTCACAGGCGGTCCTCAGAGCGTTTACGGCGAGGGGGCACCAAGCATTTCAAAGGAGATTTTCGAGCTAGGTATACCTGTTTTGGGAATTTGTTATGGTTGTCAGCTTATGGCTTATACTCTAGGCGGAAAGGTAGAGACCTGCGTTACAAGCGAATTCGGGAAAACCGAAACGGAGTATGACACAAGCTCACCGCTGTTTGAGGGAATTGATGAAAAGGCGGTTTCATGGATGAGCCATACTGATTATGTAAGTGAGTTCCCTGATGGATTTAAAAACACTGCACACACAGACAACTGTCCTAATGCCGGATTTGAAAATGCTGATAAAAAGCTTTATGGAATCCAGCTTCACCCTGAGGTCAATCACACACAGAACGGAAGCAAGATTCTTCATAATTTCCTGTATAACATTTGCGGTTGTATAGGTGATTGGACTATGGAAAACTTTGCTGAAACTCAGATAAAAGAAATCAGAGAAAGGGTAGGTAGCGGAAAGGTTCTTTTAGGGCTTTCAGGAGGAGTGGATTCATCGGTTGCCGCAGCACTTTTGTCAAAAGCGGTGGGAAGCCAGCTTACCTGCATTTTTGTTGATCATGGTTTTATGAGAAAAAACGAGGGTAACGAGGTTGAAGAAGCCTTCAAAGACTGGGATATAAACTTTATCAGGGTAAACGCTAAGGATCAGTTTATGTCAAAGCTTAGTGGTGTTTCAGACCCTGAAACTAAAAGAAAGATCATAGGCGAGGAATTTATCCGCTGTTTCGAGGCAGAGGCTAAGAAAATTGGAACTGTAGACTATCTTGTACAGGGAACAATATACCCTGACATTATCGAGTCGGGAACGGGCGATGCTGCAGTGATAAAGTCTCATCACAATGTTGGAGGGCTTCCTGATTATGTAGATTTCAAAGAGATTATCGAGCCGCTCCGCTTGTTATTCAAAGACGAAGTTAGAAAGCTAGGTCAGGAGTTAGGGCTATCAGACACTTTAGTATGGCGTCAGCCGTTTCCGGGACCAGGGCTTGCAATAAGAATTATCGGTGAGATTACCGATGAAAAGCTGACGATACTTCAAGACGCTGACTGGATTTTCAGGGAGGAGATTGCAAAAGCAGGTCTTGACAGGGAAATTCATCAATATTTTGCTGTACTTACCTCAATGCGCTCAGTAGGCGTAATGGGCGACGGCAGGACGTACGATTACACGCTTGCTTTAAGGGGAGTTACAACAACCGACTTTATGACTGCTGATTTTGCAAAGATACCGTACGAGGTTCTGGAGACCTGTGCAAGCAGGATAGTTAATGAAGTAGGGAACATAAACAGAGTGGTTTATGATATAACAACAAAGCCGCCAGCTACTATTGAGTGGGAATGATTTCACACCCATGAAAAAGCCAGTAAATAAAGGATTTTCACCGTCTTGATGCCCTCTGTGGCAACAAAATGGCAACATTATTTGAATTATTGTAAAAGTAAAGAGCTAACTGATTTTTTGAGAAATCAGTTAGCTCTTTTTTGTCTATGGATTACAGACAATTACCAGTTTAAAAAATCAAATGCAAGATTGCCTAGTTTTGATAACTCCATGTCAAGCGGTTTCGATTTTAATAGGCTAGAAATTCTATCTTGACATTCCTTATACTGTTTATCAGTAAGTTTACTCCATACTGTTCCCTTAACGGAAGCTTTCTTAAGGATAATACTGTCAAGAGGGCAATCACACAACGAAAAATCTGGAACAGAATGTTCAATAAAAATAAAATCGCTGAAAACATATAAATACTTAAAAGTCATATTTATTAGCTTTTGAGCAAGACCATACCCTGTTACATATTTGTTTCCACTTCCAATCATTTCATTACAAAATAGTAACGAGGTGTCCAGTATCAAGTCTTTTGAAAAGACATAATTACATTGTTTTATTGCTTCATTTGTAACACAACAAATTTTCTCTCGCGTATGCAAAAATGAGGCACTATAAAAGCGTCCAACTTTCATCATATCATTATATGCCAAATCAATGCATTTTGATTGCACCTCATTTGGATCGTTCTTATTTGTTAACTGACCCAATAAAGAAGATTCTAAAAAGTTTCTTTTCCAATCCATCATCTATTACCTCATACATTTTACAGCCGGTCCTTGAAAGTCTCAAGCATTTCGTCATTGAGTTTCTGTGACGGAACTTTTACATAGCCGGAAGTTTCATCATACTTCGGGTAGTTGTAGCGCCAGTTGTCGTAATCTTCACGGCTGATTTCCCCCGTTGCGAGCTTATCTGCCTGCGCTTTCCAAGCGGTAAGCATTTGCAGCAATTCGGCTGCATCCTTTCCCTTGTCGGCGCTGACCTTCAAGCAGATTTCGCCGTTTGCTTCGCTGACGGTAAGACCGTAGTTGTCCTCAAGGGTAAATAGGGTGTGCGCAAGCCCGATGTAACTGTCAATGTCCGGCACGGTAAGCGCTTGCGGAGAAACATCTAACGCTTGTGCCAGTGCTGCGGTGATCTCCGCTTTGGGAGAACGAGTCCCCATTTCATATTGTGCCAGCCGAACGTCAGCGCTCTTTTCGGGGAAGCCCAGCAGCATACCGAGATATTTCTGCGTCATTCCACGCAGAAGTCTAAAGAAATGTATTCTTTCACCTATTGCCATTGTGATTTCACTCCTTGCCTTATGTATTTTGAAAGTAGTGTAGTATAAGAAACCTGTCAAGCCACGGGTCGTATTTTCTGCGAAAATCTCCACCCTTAAAGATTTGACAGAACCTTGTACTGGGTGCCATTTCATTTTGCACCCAGTATAGCATATAAGTTTAGGAATTGTCAAGAGAAAACAAAACAAAAAAGTTTAATATTTTTTTAAAGCCACTTGACATAAGCATAAATGATTAGTATAATAATATTGCACTAAACAAATATGTTTAAGTAACAGCAAAATACAAGATTATCAAAGCAATACCAAAGAAAAGGAGGCAGGAACTGTAATTGGGTAAAACCTAAATATTTTTTTAAAATTACGAAAGGAGACGAGATAATTATGTCAAGTAAAATGTTTATGCGAGTGGAAGAAGTCGCAAAAGAATTAGGCGTTTCAAAGTCCTATGCCTACAAGATAGTGCAAAAGTTAAATGCCGAATTGAAATCACAAGGTTTCCTGACTATTTCAGGGCGTGTGAATAAACAGTATTTTTTAGAAAGAGCTTGTTACGGTACAAATAAGAAAGAGAGGAATTAAGAATGGCAGTATATAAAGAACCTAAAACAAATACTTGGAGAGTAATATATCGCTATACTGATTGGAAAGGCGAGCGAAAACAGAAGTGCAAACGGGGATTTGAAACAAAGCGGGATGCACAGGAGTGGGAGCATACCTTTCAGCAACAGAATAATGCCAATCTTGATATGACCTTTGAAGCCTTTATAGAACTTTATGAGCGGAATATAAAGACCCGATTGAAAGAAAACACTTGGATCACCAAAGAGCATATCATCAAGACCAAAATCCTCCCGTACTTCGGCAAGCTGAAAATCAGCGAGATTACCACAAAGGAAGTTATCGCTTGGCAGAATGAAATGCTTGCGTTTCGGGATGAACGGCATCAGCCGTATTCGCAGACCTATCTAAAAACCGTCCACAATCAATTAAGCGCCATTTTCAATCATGCTGTAAGGCACTATGATCTGCGTTTTAATCCCGCCGCAAAAGCGGGCAGTATGGGTGATAAAGAGGGCGGTAATATCAACTTTTGGACCAAGGACGAGTACAAACTCTTTGCCGATGAGATGATGGACAAGCCGATTTCCTTTTACGCTTTTGAAATGCTCTATTGGTGCGGTATCCGAGAGGGCGAACTGTTAGCTCTGACCGCCGCCGATTTTGACTTTGAAAAGGAAACGGTGCGGATTAATAAATCCTATCAGCGTTTACACGGCAAAGATGTGATTACCACGCCGAAAACAAAGAAAAGCAACCGCACCATCAAAATGCCACATTTTCTCTGTGAAGAAATGCAAGATTATCTCGGTATGCTTTATGGGTTTAAGAAAAAGGACCGAATTTTTACGATTACAAAAAGCTATCTTTATCACGAAATGTACAGGGGTGCTAAAGCCGCAGGCGTGAAACGCATACGGATTCACGATTTGCGGCACAGCCACATATCACTACTGATTGATATGGGCTTTTCGGCAGTAGCAATTGCTGACCGTGTAGGTCACGAAAGCATTGAAATCACTTATCGCTATGCACATCTTTTTCCGTCAAAGCAAACAGAAATGGCAGATAAGCTTGATATGGAAAGAGGTGAGTAAAATGTCAGCGAAAAATTTAGATAACCGAAATCGTTGGAGAAGTAAAACGATTGGATTTAGAGTGTCGCCAGAAGAGAACGAGCAAATAAATATTTTAGTTCGTCTTTCAGGGTTAACCAAGCAGGACTATATTACAAAACGGCTTCTCTGTCATTATGTGGTCGTGCAGGGCAATCCGAGAGTGTATAAGGCGCTGCGGAACGAACTTTCCGCCGTTCTCCAAGAACTGCGGCGCATAGAAGCCGGCAGCGGCGTCGATGACGAATTGCTGGAAACCATCGAATTGATCGCCGTAATCCTCGGCGGGATGAAAGGAGAGGAACAGAATGAATGACCAAAAGCTCTATCTCTCCCGCAACCCCGAACGGCTGATATGGGAACTGGAAAAAACCGAAACGGAGCTTTGAAAAGAGCCACTGGAGCCATTGTTGGAACAGATAGCAGCGATGCTTTCTGCGGGCGGTAGTGCGTGTACGGGAACACCCACGGAACTCGCCGCTTGGCTGGCGGTTGATATGTCGCCGAACGCTCTTACAAAAAAGCTCAATGTCAACGCTGGGCGGCTGTTCAACGAATACGGTATCCGCTATGAGAACAGCCGCAGTCACGACGGGCGCAAGGTGAGCTTTCAGCTTGTGCAGGCGTGACGGTCGTGTCGATGATTTAGATAGTGGGTGCGGTGTCAAAAACACCGTCACCATCGACACGCACCGTCACGGGAAAGTTTAGACGGG
>CANQJW010000073.1 GCA_947624345.1 uncultured Clostridia bacterium
CACAGCTTTTTCTTTACGCTCAGTATTGCTCTGCTCTCCGGAAGTATCCAACTCGCCATATAGTGGTGAATCGAGCGAGAGTTTTCTGTGATATTCATCTCGCCGGTGTAATAGCTCAGCGGGCAGAAATATTCGGGCGGATACACTGTTATTCCGGCGACTTCGGTAATTCTGTCCGGATAAATATCTCCGTGTTTCAGAATGATATCCGTCACCCTTGTGACAACGGTCTCATAGTTGCCCTTCTCGTCCGGGACAAAATGTGAATTATGATAGCTATCAAGCACTTCTTTCGCCAGGCCGAGCCCGGCGTTGGCCGCCAGGCCGAGCCCGGGGGCTGCGTGTGCCTTGTCCGACTTCTCGAGACCCATAAAAGACCCCTTTGCGACGATGTCGTCTATAGGCTTTATGAGCTCAACGTCCGTATCGAAGTAAACTCCGCCGTTTTCATAGAGAATCTTAAACCGCGCATAATCGCTGACGAACGCCCACATTTTTGCCTCATACGCCTCTCGGACATAGTCGCAGCAGTTGATGTCAAAGTTCGTCTCGTCCCAGCGCTTGATTTCATAGTCGGGGCAATATTTCTTCCAACTCTCTATACATTTTAGCGCAAGTTCCGGAAGAGGGTTTCCGCCGAACCAGCAGTAGTGGATTATTTTGGGTATCATTATATAAATACTTCTCCTTTTCGGAAGTCGGTAGCTATTGAGACCAGATTGAGCGGTAAGGCAGAACGTCCTGATTGCCATTTAAAATCTGCGGTATAGTGACTAACGCAAAGGCAACAGGGATTGCGACTTCCAGTGCCTTACCTATTCTTTTATCGTGAATAGATTTAGTGGCCAATGGCGAATATAATACAAGCAATGAATTCATGTGCCATGTGAGGCGGTGAACATTAATAGGCATAACCGAACTGAGGGACATGACGATAAGGCTTGTTAAAACTGCTGAATACATAAGCTTTAACTCTTTGCTTTGTTTGACATTGTTGTACTCATATGCCAGCATAATGAAAAAGCAGATAAAAATGAGCGTATACATCCAGTTAAAATCGCCCGATGCGTTTCTATAGTCAGAATGTGTCGAAAAATACCCTGTATAAAAGCCGAATCTCTGCATTATTGGAAAAATAAACCTCAAAACCGTAGTAGACAATACATACGTTCCTACAACAATAGCTGCACCTATGGCCGGTTTAATATTTATTAGATATAAAACAAACATCAGTAGAAAAATTATAACCGATCGGTGAAACAGAAATGCTATAATGAAGATAATCGCCGCTTTAATCCATTCTTTTCTCTTTACAAACGGAATTGCAAGAATTACTATAGCGGTAGAAATATACTGTCTCATGCCGTTCATAGCTATAAAATAATCTTTGCAAAGCACAAAAAGTAAAACACTGTATGTCGGATTTATAGATTCTTTATATATTACATAAAAATAGCACCCGCAAATTATAATTGCTGAAACAATAAAAACAGCATGATAATCATCGGTAAACTGCCGAAGCGTATTGTTTATAAAAGAATACCCAACCTCTACCCCGGTAGAGTTGTATCTGAAAATCAGTGCATAACTTAAGAAATCTGTACCAACATTATGTCTGAACGCCATCACAAACATAAGAGGCAAAACAGAAAGAATTGCAAAAAATGCCGGAAGTAATTTCTTTGCCGAGTCTTTAAGCTGACGCGACTTATTTATATTAGACGATATATACGCCAGCAATGCTGATATTGCAGTTGCCGTTATGTATACTGCCATTATAAACCTACACTCTCCTTAACAAGTTCTTCTGATAAATTCTCGCAGTCCATAAAACTTTTGAAGGAATATAGCCTACCCAAATTGTTAAGCATGCAACTCTCGTTGAATAATCAGCTTTTTTGTTAAAAAACACATTTTTCAAATAAGGTGCTGCATATTTTTTTGCTACTTTAAACAGGGCTGGTTGATCTTTTCTTTCACATTTAGTGAAAATCCTTCTAATAAAACTTTTTGCAGCTATAATACATCTTGTCTCAGCAGCAACTTTAATTTCAGGATAATTCGCCATAATAAAGCTATACAACTCGTCAGCCGCCCAAAAAATATCAAACTGTTTTTTGCTTATCTTACTGTGGGTAATGCTGTTTTCTCTCTGTATCCATATATAAATCTCTTTATTACTAAAGACAACATAGTCACACTCCGCAATTATCTTATATGTACTTGCTAAATCTTCATATAATCTTCCAACCGGAAATGGGTTGTTTAATAATAATTCTTTCTGATACAATCTTGTAACCGCGCCTACCGATGAATAGCAGATTCGTTCAAGTGATTTAACAGTATCGAGTTTTTCTTCGGTAATGTTATCACTTTTTAATGTGTAATCCTTGCCCTCGGGTACAATTTTGTTAGTAGCACAAGAAATCTTGCAGTCATATTTATCCATCAAATACCACAGATACTCAAGGTAATCCTCGGTCACATAGTCGTCGGAATCTATAAACGAAACTAAGTCTGCATTACAGTGCTCCACCCCGAAATTCCTTGCGTCGGAAAGCCCACCGTTCTGCTTATGATAAACAGTTACCCTGCTATCCCTCTTCGCATACTCATCGCACATCTTTCCACTGTTATCGGTCGAGCCGTCGTCGACGAGGATAACCTCAAAGTTGTCATAAGTCTGCGCGAGGACGGATTCCATGCATTTGTCGAGATACTTTTCGACGTTGTAGACAGGAATAACAAGACTGATAAATGGTTTCATTAACAAAACCCCTTTTCACGTTTATTAGAATTATGAGTCAAAAGGTTATATATTCTTTCAGAATTATTTGTGTCATACAACGTAAAAACTCGCTCGTGTTCTTTAAGATACTCTGAAGTTACCGCAAAATTGCTTTTCACTATATCTTTCAATGTAGTAATAACTTCGTCTTTATAATGGCAGCATTTTCCAAAAGGAGTCGCACTATAGTCAAACCAGCCGGGAGCATAGTGGTACTTTCTGAATTTTTCTTCATCAAACTGGAAAAAAATGACCGGTTTCTTCATGTAAACCATGTCAAAAAAAACACTTGAATAATCTGTTATCATCATTTTTGATGATTTCATAAGGTCTTGGACATCATAGTCTTGCCATGATGCCACTGTTATTTTAGGATTTGTAACTTTAAAATCCTCAATATAAGCCTGCATATTCCAGTGCGGATAAAAGATTACATCAAGAGAATATTTTTCAATGAGTTCATCTAATTCGCAGCTGTTAAGTAAGGATAACCATTTTTGAAAGTATTCTGAAAAGGATATACTCGATACCTCTTCGCCTATTGATTTAGACCTCAGCTTTAACCAACTACGCCATGTCGGCATTATTAATATTCTATTATCTTTCGCTTTAAAATCGTGCAAAGCATCAAATCTTGGGAAGCCAACCATTTGTACTACTCCGTCTTTATAGCCAAAATTTTGCTTGATAAATTCCGTCTCTGGTGCTGCTGCTGTAAAGAAATACTCATAATTAGATGTTTCTGCATATAGTCCTTGTACGTTGTTTATTGTTACCCCATGCTGCAAGAGTACATTACGAGATTTAAACAGCCCCATTTGTTCTCCAAATATGCACAGTACATCATTTGGCTTTCCACCCTTTTGAGTGCTGATATTATATTCACATAAAAAATAAGCAAGCCAGTGTTCGAGTGAGCCAAAATTTATAACCCTTCCGAGGGATGAAACCTTTTCACAATCTGCAGAATTCTTTCGGATGGCATATACGCAAGGCTGCTCCGGATGTTTTTCTCGCAAAAATTTAAAAAAATGATAACCATTGTCCCTGGCTGCTGCCGGCTCCTCACAAACAAGAAAAACGTTCCTATATTTATTTTTATAAAACGGTCGTAATAATAGAGCAAGCGTCATGGGAAAAACTGCCATAAAATCTGAAAGTTTGATGTCTTTTACTCTTCTATCCTTGAATTTTTTTAATATATACTTTATCTTTGTCATAGATACGCCTTCTAATGTATTATTTTTTAACTATTCGTCTGCCACCGAAAAACATGAAATTTAAATATTTAGATTGCTGTGACAAATTTGCAATCAATATTGAACACAGACAAATCACAGCTGAATACAAAATTCTAAGTAATGTGTCCGGAAAAATTCCAATATTTGGCGTTGCCGGTAAAAGAGGCGTAAACAACTCAGAAATTAAGTAAATTTCAAGAGAACGTCTGCCCGCGCATTTGAATACATCTATCAGCTTTTCTAGGGTCGAGTTTACCCCCCCTTGGGTTATTTTTACAGAATAAATGAAACTATAAATAACTTCCGTAGACGTCATCCCTGCAATAAATCTAATGAAAAGAACTTCCAAAGATTTATCGGATCTTGTATATTGCGGAATTAGCATACAGCTCACCAAAAAACATATTGTTACCATAATTTCATTAGTAACCAATTTGGAAATCTGAGGATATTTTTTAACGACCATACCCGCAAAAAATGGAATAATGTATATAATAATCTCTCGAAACAGTTTTATATGTGTCAGTAAAGCAAGACCTATAATTGGCAAGATGAGCATCCCGGCAAATATTGCTTCAGTTATCAGGCTATATATCCATTTTTTTGCATGACATATTCGTACTGTTAATGCTTCCGCCAAACTAACTATTGCAATTATTCCAAAAAGGGTAGGAAGATACCAATATACACTAAATCCACGCGTCATAGCAGTTATAGGATTATAGTTGCGATGGATAACCATCTCCCAAATCCACGCCCACACGACATATGGAATAACCAACGGCAAAAAACGTTTCCCAATGTAGGAAAATGTTTGTTTCCAAGGGAGCTTGTCTTCAACATAACGTTTTTTTAGAGAATACCAGAACGTACACCCGCTTAGGAACATGAAAAGCGGCATATGAAAAGAGTAGATAAAATCAGTTAATTTTTCAGGCGCATTTATGTGACCAAGCACTACAAGAAAGATTGCTATTCCCTTTAAAATATCTATTCTCTCATCCCTCTGAGATTCCAATATAATCACCCTTTTGCTTTTAGCTTTATTTTTTTCATCGTTTTTATTGGTTTAAAAAATATATCAAGCGGCCAAATTCTTTCCGTTATCTTTTGAACAAGTGCACATAGTGCAAGCGTTATAATCAGACACAGTATAAAATAAACTGGCGATGGGATATTTAGCCCGACTTTTATGTAAAGCGTCCTCAATGCTACCGTTATATAATTATGAATCAAATAAATATAAATTGAATTTTTTCCTAAATAGCAAAGCCATTTATTTTCGTATACAATTCTAAATTTTAATATCAAACTTATGATACCGAATATAACCGAGCAAGTCATGATTAGCTTTATTCCGGGTATAACTACAATGTTATCGGATAAGACGAATATGACAACGGATAAGACTGAAATAAGTGGTACTAAATTTGAAGACTTGAGAAAAGAAATTGCTTTGTCTTTATAACAGTAAATGAAATAGCCTAATAAGAAATAAACAATATGATATAAAAAATGATATGACCGTCCCTTGAATAAACTATCATCTATAAAGTAAGAAGGCAGTATAGCTGCTGTCAGTACACTGAACAAGAATATTATAATGCAACCTATTTTATTTACCTTTTGAGAAAACAAATAAAACAAAAGATAATAAAACATCAGGACATAAATATACCAATACGGACCTACCGAATAAAACAACAGACTTTCAATAAGACTTCTTTCAGGGACAACATTTGCAACAGATGCAAAAACTATTTTAAAAATGTACATAAAAGAAGACCAGAACAAATGTAAGATTAGCAAATTAAGGCAGCTTTCTGTCCCCCCCCCCGCTAAATTTTTACGTTTGGATGCGGCAAGAGCAACTCCAGACAATACAAAGAACAATGGCATATGAAAAAGGTATATTACATTGTATATAATTTCCCATACATGCCCGCTGAGCGCGCCCTTTGCCATGTTGCCATCAATGATATGACCCATTACAACAAGAATAATTGCAATTCCTTTGCAAGTATCAAGCCAGCTTTCTCTTTCTCGCTTAATTTCTTCCATAACATTCCACCCGATTTATTTTCTAAACAGCGTTTCTTTGAGCTTTCCGAACGCCTTGAGGCTTCTCTTTAAATCTTGGGGATCTTTCAAGCCCATCCATAGACGGTGCATGATATACCAAGGCCTCAGATAATATTTTTTTCTTGCATATGAACAAAAATCTACAAGCTCCTGTGCGGAAAGCCCGGGAGTATTGAGAATACAGTTGAGCGTGCCGTCTTCCTGAAGATAATCAACATAGTTGCCGGAAATATATCCGTTGCTCTTTGCCCAGTCATACGCTTCGGTACCGGGATAGGGTATAAGCGGGAAAAACTGAGCGGTATCTGTTTTGAATCTCAATGCCGCTTTAAGAGTTGTTTCCATTGTTTCCTTGGTCTCACCCTGATTGCCTACCATATAGCAGGCGTGAATCATAAGCTTTGCTTTCTTTGCGTTTGCAACATATTCATCGATCAACTTCAGGGTACTGCCTTTTTTGATGTTCTTAAGTATCTGTTCGTTATAGCTTTCAAAACCCGGTATTATAAGATGGCAACCTGCCTTTTTCATCGCTTTCATTGTCTCAAGGTCTATATTCACTCTTGCGTTGCAAAGCCATCTGAACCGTTTGTTAAGCCCTTTTTCTGTCAAAAGGCGACATATATCAATCACTCGCTTTTTGTTGGCGGTAAAAGTATCGTCCTCAATAACAATCTCATGTACTTCCGGAAAGTTCTCGGCAATATACTGAAATTCGGCGACAACATTTTCGGGGCTTCTGAGTCGGTATTTGTGCCCATGAAGCGTCTGAGGATAAACGCAGAAGTTGCAGTGCGCGGGGCATCCCCTTCCGGTAAATATCTGAATAGCGGGATACGAAGCGGCTGGGAAAACATAGTCCGTGACATCAAGATATTTTTTGATAAACGGAGCCGCCATGGGTATTTCATCAAGCTGCTCTATATATTCCGCATCGGGATTTCTTATGATTTCACCGTTCTCAGCTCTATAGGTAAGCCCTTTTACTTCAGATATTTTGGTACCGTCCCTGAGCGCCTTTACAGTATCCAAAACTATATTGTCATATTCATGCCGTGCCACAAAATCTATCACAGGATTTATATTAAGCGTTTCAATATCCGTTGCAGACGGATGCGTTCCCACCAGCATGATTTTGCATTTCGGATATTTTTCTTTAATCCTTGCTCCGAACGCAACGTCGCTGTAAATTGACGGTGTGCTTGTGTCAAGAACAAACAAACGAGCTTCAGCCGCCTCGTTTTCTATTCTCTTGAATGTCTGTTCATCATCAAGCCGCTTTGCGGGAGCATCAATAAAAGCAATATCAAAGCCATTATTTTCACAATGCGCCGCAGCATAAATAAGCCAAAGAGGATAGTATAAAACTCCACTATGCCCTATAGACGGACTTCTTGATTCTCTCGAAAATTTTCCGTATTCTGGTTTGAACGGTGGGTTAATAAAACATATTTTCATTTTGAATTCACCTTAAAAGGATATCTTCCTGTATTTTTTAAGACCATTAGCAGCATAGAACGCCATATAATACGCTCTTTGAACAACATTCAGCCCATACTCTTTATAAGCATTCCACTGCATCTTGGCGGCTTTAAA
>CANQJW010000074.1 GCA_947624345.1 uncultured Clostridia bacterium
AAGGAAGGCAAAACATTATATCATATTTTTCACTTTATTTTTTATTAAAAATGGGTCACATCTATTTACAACGCAGACTCGCTTTCTCTAATTGATATGTAGTCTATTGACGTTTTTTATAAAACGTGTTATAGTTTATATGAAAAATCAGTAAAGACATTTTTAAAAGAAAAGGTGATAGTATGAGTAAAAAATTTCTGCCTGTTTTGTTTGTTATTTTGATATTGGCTTTTACATCCTGTGCAAAGGAAAGCCCTAATACTTCATCAAATACAGAACAAACACCGAGTGCTTCATCGATTCAACAAAGTCGTATAACTGGAGATTGTAGCAAAGACAATGTAGCGAAATTTATGAAAGAATTTGAGAAGCAGAAATTAGAAGAGTCTTTCAGCGGTGACGTTTATGACGAAGAACATTGCTATAATGTTACGCCCGAGAGTATTGAAGAAGAAACATCAGCACAAATTTTCAAATTTTCTGATTCCTTTGCCTCATTTATTTATTTGAATAATCAAATCTATCCGTTAGGTAAATGGATTGGAGGATTAGGCTTTGTAAGTGCTGTTCCATGTGATTTCGATAATGATGGTAATAAAGATATTCTTTATACATATTCTTATGGATCCGGGCTTCATCGTACAGTTATTGCAGTATTCAATACTCAAACAATGAAAAATACAGACATATATGATTCAACGAATACGGATGATCCGCAAGCAGTGGACTTTTATTTAAGCACACAATCCACAAGAATAGATAGTTCCAATGCTGAAAAACCAACATCCTTTGAGGTTTATACAGTTGATGTTGAGGTGCTTGAGGACAATTTTGCAAACCTAGACTATAAAGTAACCGGTGTAGCAGGCTCGGTAGAAGCTAAGAACGGAACTCCTGTATTCAATCAAGCACAATAATATACTACAAAAGCGTTCAGGTTAAATGTAAGCCTGAACGCTTTTTCTCTAACTTCTAACCTCTATTAGAGCTCGCCGCTAAATGTCATAAACAAAAACAAAATCGTCCATAACAAAATCCTCGCCAATGTCGGCAATCTGGGTTCTCTCTATGTACATTCCGAACTTCTTATAAATTTCTATCGAATGTTTATTACCCTTGTTAACCGTAAGCCAGATTTTCGAGAGTCCTCGTTTTTTAGCCTCTTCCTTCAAAAACTCAAAGGCCTGTCTTGAGAATCCCTTGCCCCTTTCCGATTTAAGCAGGTAGATTTTTGATAGGAACATAACTCCGTCCTCCTGCTCAACAAAGCCGAAATAACCTACACTTTTTCCGTTCTCAACAAAGTTGTAATACTCATAGTTCTGTTTTTTGATTTGATCTTGAATAACTTCGGCAGACTGAAATTTCTGCACCATATAATCTATCTGTTCCTCTGAGATTATATTGATATAATGCTCGTTCCAGATCTCGCTTGCAAGCCTTGCAGTCTCTGAAATTTGCTTTTTGGTTTTAACTTTTCTAAGTTCCATTATTCCTCAATTCCTTTCAACATTTCAATAAATTGCCTAGCTATTCTCGGCGATCGTCCTCCCCTTTCAAGGGCAAAAACCTCCGCCTTTTTCTTTATATCTTCAATTGACATATTAAGCTTATATTGCCTTGCCAGATCCTCAACAACGCTGAGATAAAGCTTTTTATCAGGCTTTTCAAATACAACCCGTATGCCGAACCTGTCCGATAGTGATAAAAGCTCCTGCATAGTATCGTTAAAATGAATGTCGTCTCCCTCTCGGTTAGAGAAAGATTCCTTTACAAGATGCCGGCGGTTTGATGTAGCGTAAATCACAAGGTTGTCCGCCGCAGACGAAACGCTTCCCTCCAGAATAGCTTTAAGAGTAGCAAAATCGTCATCGTTCTCAGTAAAGGACAAATCGTCAATAAACAGAATGAATTTCAAAGGATTCCTGCTTACCGTTTCAACAATAAGCGGAATCTCGTGAAGCTGTTTTTTCTTAAGCTCAATAAGCCTTAAACCTCTGTCCTTATATTCGTTTGCTATCGCCTTAACGGTTGAGGACTTTCCTGTTCCGCAGTCGCCATATAAAAGCACATTATTAGCAGGCTTGCCGTTAAGCAGTGCAAGGGTATTGTCAATAACAATCTGTCTTTGTGCCGCATAGCCTGAAAACTGTGACAGCCTTGTATTGTCAGGAAAACTGACAGGCTTGATTTTCCCGTCTTTTATAACAAAAATATGATTTTTTGCGTATATTCCGTATCCATATTTGTCTATATCTTTAATTCTGTCAGTATAAATCTTTGTAAAATCAATATCCTCGGTTTTCCATTTCGACAAGCTGTTATATCCTATGGCACTTATTATATCATCACAATTTATTTTCGCAAGGTTGTCAAGTATCAAAAGCTCATCAGATAAACGCTCCTCTAAGAGAGGACTTATCTCCTCTCCTGCTCCTTTTTTAAGCATATAGATATTCTCGTCTTCTAAAACAACATCATGCATATATCTTGTCAGATTATCAGTGTGTTTATAAAGCTCAGATGCAAATTCAGAATAATCATTTATAAGACGCATCGACTCTGTTTTATCTTCACATATATCATCAATGATCCTCAAAAGCTTTTCAACCGTATGATCCTTTAAAACATTTCTGAAAATTGTAAGCGATGAAATGTCCATCATTAGCGCTCTAAAGTTCATCATAATAATCTCCGATCAAATATAAACAAATTTTTCAGCAATCAAACTCATCTTTCGACTTAGTGTTACTAATAATATTGTACCACTTATGTCAAGCAAAGTAAACAAAAAACTGCCTTGCAGATAAAAGCAAGACAGTATAAAATTATAATTTTGGAAGGACAAAAATGTCATAAATAGCTTTGATAGCCGATTTAAAATCCTTTTCCTCAACCCCGACGATTATATTAAGCTCGCTCGAACCCTGATCAATCATCTTTACATTGACATGGCTGTGAGCAAGTGACGAAAAGATTCTGCCCGCAGTTCCTCTGTTGGATTTCATTCCCCGTCCTACAACTGCAACAAGCGCCAGATCGGTTTCAATATCAATAGAGTCAGGCTGAACATTTCTGTGAAGACCTGCCAGTATCTCCTGCTCCTTTTCGGCGAACTCATCAAGATTGACAATAACGCTCATTGTATCAATTCCCGACGGCATATGCTCAAAAGAAACACCGTTCTTTTCAAATACCTCTAAAACACGCCTGCCAAAACCAAGCTCAGAGTTCATCATATCCTTTTCGATATTCACAACAGCAAAGCCTTTCTTTCCTGCAACACCCGTAATTGTGTATTCAGGCTTTTGAGAGGTTGACTCGACAATCATTGTGCCTACATCATCAGGCTTATTTGTGTTCTTTATATTGATAGGAATACCTGCTTTTCTGACAGGGAAAATCGCTTCATCATGCAAAACTGTTGCTCCCATATACGAAAGCTCTCTAAGCTCCTTATATGTAATTGAAGTAATAGGCATAGGATTATCAATTATTCTCGGATCGGCAATTAAAAAGCCTGAAACATCAGTCCAGTTTTCATAAACATCAGCCATAACAACAGACGCCACAATCGAGCCTGTTATATCAGAACCGCCTCGCGAAAATGTCTTTATTGTGTCATTAGGCATAGAGCCGTAAAATCCGGGGATAACAGCATACTCTACACCGTCTAAACGCTCTTTCATAACGAATTTAGTTTTATCGCTGTCATAAACTCCATTATCGTTAAAGTAAACAACGTCGGCAGCATCAATAAACTCAAAGCCGAGATATTTTGCAAGAAGTTTACCATTCAAATACTCGCCCCTTGAAGCCGCATAATCTCTTCCTGCCTTTTGAGTAAAACAAGCCTTTATGGTGTTAAACTCTTCCTCCAGTGATATATCCAAAGACAGCTCATCAATAATTCCGTTATATCTTGCCTTAATGTCCTCAAACTCTTTTTCAAAGTCCTGACCTCTTACAGCCTTTGAATAACAGGAATACAGCATATCCGTGATTTTTGTATCATCATCAGACCTTTTTCCCGGTGCTGACGGAACAACAAATCTCCTTGATGAGTCGCTCTTTATAATATCAGCGACTTTCTTAAACTGTTTGGCGTCTGCAAGAGAGCTTCCGCCGAACTTTACCACCTTAACCATTTTATCTCCAGCCCTTTAAAAGAGCTCCTCCTCTCAAGCGTTGACAAATAATATTATATTAGTATTCAAAAATCAAGTCAATTGACAATTAACACAAATAACTTTACACTTTTTATAGTTTTTTGTTCAAGTACAACTGTATTTGTATCATAAACACTTTTTTATCTTGCCAGAAAAATGCTCAGTATGTTATGACCGTCCTCAATATAAACTCCGGTTTCCTTACAGGTCTGCTCTGTGAACTCGTCTTTACCCTCAACCTCGCCGTTTTTATGATACATCAAAAACGGAATAGGATCGTTTGTATGGGTTCTAAGCTCAAGAGGGGTTGCGTGATCGGGCATGATCAAGATCTTATAGTCATCATATTCTTCTAAGGCATTGAGAACAGGTCCTAATATCTTTTCATCAATCAGCTCTAAAGACTTCTTCTTGTTCTCTATCTCATATCTGTGACCACATTCGTCTGGGGCTTCAACATGAACATACACAAAATCCTGACCGTTTTTAAATTCCTCTATAGCGGCATTAGCCTTGCCCTCAAAATTAGTGTCAATATAGCCTGTTGCTCCCTCAACATCTACAACATTCATACCGCTGAACTTTCCTATTCCCTTTAAAAGGTCAACCGCTGAAATTATCGAACCTTTAAGTCCATATTTTTCCTCAAAAGGCATAAGAGCCTTTCTTACGCCCTCGCCCCAGAACCACATTGAGTTTGCCGGTCGTAGCCCCTTAGCCTCTCTTGCTTTATTAACAGGGTGATTTTTCAAGATATCATAGCTTTCAACCATCATATCGTAAAGCTTTTTAGCATTTGGGTGGGTGGGGATATAATCCTTTATCGGCTTTCCTGTTATATCGTGAGGAGGCGTCAGTGTTCCTACATCGGTCGTGCCGTTATTCCAGATAAGACAATGGCGATATGAAACGCCTGAATAAAGCTGAAACTCATCATTGTTGAAATGCTCAGCCAGAGTTTTTATTATTTCCCTTGCCTCTGCCGTTGAAATATCATCGGCACAATAATCAAGAATAGTTTTGTCTGCATAATCAGCTTCATCAGACAAGGTAACCAAATTGCATCTGAACGATACATCAGTTGGCTTCATATCAATACCGATAGAGCCTGCCTCAAGAGGTGACCGTCCCGAATAATAAACCTGAGGATCATATCCCAAAACCGCTAGATTTGCAACATCGCTTCCCGGCTTCATATTATCGGCAACCGTCTTGACTAAACCCATATAGCTTTTTTTAGCCAGCTTATCCATATTAGGTGTAAATGATGCGCCCATCGGCGTTTTGTCACCCAACTCCTTAACCGGATAGTCTGCCATTCCGTCACATAAAAGTACAAGTGTTTTCATAATATATACATTCCTTTCAGTAAGTAATTTTATATCTTTTCAATTTTCCAAAGCTGACCGTCATCAAACGGATTGAACTCTTTTTGGAAAAGCCTGTATTTCGTCATCCTTTTTGAATTTGTCAAAACCTTTGTAAAGCGTGAATACTCAGTAGCAATCTTATATATGCCGTTTGTTTCGGTAAGATTGAAACCGTTATTTTTTATCGCCTTACTGCACTTAAAGCCAAACATACCGTCGCAAACGAAATTGCCCTCTTTATTTACGATTCTGATACTTCCGTCAGTATTAAGCCTTATATTAAATGTCTGATTCAAGCTATTATCCAGCGGAGATAGACCTGTTCTGCCGTTTTCATATACCGTAAGATAAGCACCGTCGCAAATGGATCTTACCCTTATGTTTTTCTTCTCTCTCAACGCCTTAGCGGTATTATCCGTAAACCTTTCATAATACGCATTCAAAAATGCCGCAACATGCTGTTCGGTTTTAGGTAGCATATTCTTCAGTGCTTTTTCAAATCCGGTGTCCTTAACAGACTTTACTTCCTTATAATACTTTGACGATTCACGCGAGAGTATATTCAGCATATCGCCAACGTTTTTTTTCATATAAGCGTTATACAGCTTGTTATCGCCGGAGAAAACGTGAAAGCGATCCATATTCGCAAGAGCATATTTCTCATAACAATGATGCGGATTATTCTTTGTCGGCAGGGATATAAGGTTAGTTGTATGAACCGTACACCCTATATCTGAAATAAAATGAACGCATCTTCCCAAAGATTCAAACGCCATATCAGTCATATCATTGATATACTGGATAAAGCTCATAGTATAATTTTCTTCAAGCATTGTTCTTGCCGAGGGGGCATACTTGCCCAATCTGTTAGCATAGTATCCCGTGTTAGTCGGCCTTATTTCACTTCCGTCTTTGTCACACGAGGAATAATAGTGCATTCCGCTTCCTTTATTCCTGTCTCCCTTAAAATCCGGAACTATCGCACCATAAGCTATTTGTTCTCTATTAGCATCATAAAATTTATACGCGTCAGTCTTTCCGTCGTTTTTCAGAATTTCAAGAGCCGTTTCAAATATTGCCGAATGTGTATCGGAAAACCAAGCGTTGGCTTTCTTTTTGCTGAGCATTACAGCCCCTGCTGTGCATAGCCCCAAAGACACAAGAAATTTATTTTTTTTCATCTGAATTTCATACCTTTCTAAAATCACAGCTAACTAGTCATCTGGTCAATATCATTATATGTCTTTGTGCTTTTCTCTGTACCTTTAACATTCCCGTTTTTATCGTATTCAATATCAATAATCTTTTCGCCGACTGATTTGTTATACATATCTGCGACTTTCTCAAAGCTGATGTCGTCTTTTTGGGCGGTATTTTTTGCGTTGAATATTGAAACAAGCCCCACAGCTGATGACACTCGGGTAAGGTTTTTTACAAATCTTATGAATATATTTTTATGCTTGCCGTCCTTTTTCCTGCCCTTGAAAATCAGGCTTATGAAAAAAGCAACAAAAGCAATCACACCCACTTTTTCAGGAGCATAATTGCTGAATGTACTAAACCTTTTCATTGCGCTCTCCTTTTTCATACTAACATTTTTCGATAAACATATGTTAATTATATACTAATATGCGATATTTTTCAAGTGAATATTACTCTCCTAAATGCAAATATTTCTGCGTTGTAAATAGAGGCAAGAGGTAAGAAGCAAGAGGCTGGAGAGTCGCACTATGCAACTCTTTTTAAGTGTATTAAACACTAAGCTGCTATAATCAAATAAAAATAATTTGCGCTAGACTTTTACAATGAATTGTGGTATTGTGTTGTGCTAAAGAAAGTTGTGTGATTTTTTGCCATTGACAGAAAAGGCTCAGGCAGTATTACTCTGGAGTGATTTTATAATAACAACATAAATCCCAAACCATCAAAAATTTTGATAGTCTGGGATTTTGAAACAAAACCAACAATTTAAGAATTTAACTTCTCCCCTTCTCCCCGCTTACTAAATTATAATAAGCATTAGAAGTAATGCGGTAAACAAGTGTATAGAAAAGTGCAAATATAAT
>CANQJW010000075.1 GCA_947624345.1 uncultured Clostridia bacterium
GCAGTAATTTTATCTGCTGATGTAGGTTTACTTGTGGGCTTATTTGTAGGCTTAGTAGGCGATGTAGGTGATGTAGGCGATGTAGGTTCTGTTTGAGGCGGAACATAGTTCGGATCCGGTTCTCCACAGTTCTTACATACACCGTTTTCATACTTATGTCCCTTTGCTGGTATTGGACTATCAACTTGATGGCCACATACCTTGCAAGTATCTGTCTTTATACCTTCTTTTGTACAGGTTGATGGAACTTTAGTTGAAGTCAGATACTGGTGTGCTGCATAATACAAATCGAAAGAAACTGTTTCCTCGTCTTCACTACATTTTAAATCGCACTTTCCGAACGCTGTACATGTATTATCGACTCTTTCTGTAACTGTATAGTCGTGAACATGTCTGTCGCCCTGAGCAACCATTGCTGAATAACCGGTCAGAACTATTTCAGGTTTTTCTGGAGCACTATCATAATAAAGGTTAATTCCATTTGCTTCTGGCTGCTTTCCTGAATATGCTGCGAGAACTGCCTGAGCGTCAATATATCCGGTGTATATTCCATCTTCTTCTGTTTTTGTGCAGTCCTTAACATAAAGTATGACAGGATCCCAACCGCTCCAGTCTACATTACTGAATGGCTTGAAAATAAATGCAATTGTATCATCAGTAACTTCATCATATGAGAAAAATGTAACCTTGAGCTGTACAAGCTTTGAGAAGTCTATTGATTCATTGGTGTAAGTTGAAATGAGCTTATCATCCACTTCATTCTCGTAAGAAGAAGCCTGCTTTTCTGTTAAGATTTTTACCTCACGCAAAACTTCTGGATTAGGCACAAGCTTTTCCATAGCCTCATATATTTTATCTATTGGCTCAAGATATTTTTCTGCCTCTAGTCCGGAAGTATTGTACACTTCTTTTGCAGCATTCACAACAGTTAAAAATTCCTGCCATGAATCAGGCATATATAGATTTGAATCTAATCCTTCTGCCTCTTTAATAGCCAGTCCAAGCTTTTCCATTGCATCATTGAAAACATCTACAATAGCGTTTACGATTTCTGGCATTTCGATCTTCATTGTAGTTCTGTTAATAAGACCAAAGCTGTTTGAAATTCCGCCGTTATCCCAGTAAACAGGAACACAGCCGTACTGTTTTGCGAACTCACAGAATGTTTTACAATAATATGCTCTGAATTTCGTGTTAAGAGGGTCAGCAGCTGATTTATTGATACAGCCATACTCACCGATAATTACAGGATAACCTTCCTGTACAAACTTCCTATTAACCTTTTGGAGTTGTTTGTCCATATTATCCTCAGAATTAGCATAGCTTGCTGATTTTTCAGGATCAGCATCCTTGCCCCATTGTGAGAATTTTCCGGAAGTATCATCTCCGCAGAAATCCCAAGGCTCATAGAAGTGGACAGAAATCATAATTCTGTTTCCTGTAATTGAATCATCCAGATATTCGTCAGTAGGAAGTTCAAATCCATAATCAGCAACGGTGTAATTGATATCGGTGTTCCATCCACAGATAAGAAGCCATCTCTTAGCGTTATTTCCGCCTGTCTTACGAACAGTATCAATGAATATTTGATTATAATTGTTTATATTTTGATATTGTGAACGTACAGGAGGCTTGTTATATATACCATTAAATTCTTCGTTCATTGACTCAAAGATAAGATGCTCGTCATAATCAACGAACATTTCAGCTATCTGCTTCCAGCAAGAAGCATATTTTTCCTTTATTGCTGGCTGCTCTTCATCAGGAGCGTTACAAAGTAACCAGCCTCCATATACTGAATTGTATCCGTCACCATGCATATTTATAACAACATAGAGACCTTCATCAATAGCATAGTCAACAACATTTTTGATTCTTGCAAGCCAGTTTGTATCAATTTTATAATAAGGAGCCGGACCTATTTTATTCAAATAGGAAATTGGTATTCTTACTGTCTTAAAGCCTGCCAGTTTAACTGCATGAAGAAGCTCTTTTTTAATAACAGGGTTATTCCAAGCATCTTCTCTGGGATTTCCTTTTCCATCACTAGCCTCAAGCTGGTTACCTAAGTTCCAGCCTGCACCCATAGCTTTAGTAATTGATTCCTGATCCAAGTCAATGAATGACTCGCTATTCGGATCTGCAGCGGTTACGGTTAGCGTTGAAGAAAACATGCTTACCGTAGCTGATATTGTCATAATAGCACCTATCAGCATAGATAGAAATCTTTTAGTTTTCATCTTTTTACCTCGTTTCTTTGTTTAATTATCAATATTATTATGTATTATTCATAGAGATGAACTATAAATAAAACACGAATATCCTGAATAAAATTATGTGTTAAAACATATAGATAAAGAATCTAGTTTTATGAAAATAACTTTATTCGCGGATATATAATACTAAAATAATTATATCAGATTTACATAGTAAAAAAAATTGATTATTTAGCTAAATTACATTGTAAATTTTTATTCAAAATGACAAAAAAAAGACAGAGTTTAATCTGTCCTTTATTACTATCAATTTTTATAAAGAGTTAAAAGCCTATAATGCGTTTAAAATCATCTGAAATAACTTCTTCTAGCTTTATTGCTTTCTGTCTGTCGCTATCTGTTGTTGTATAATAAGCCTTGATTTTGGGTTCAGTTCCCGACGGACGAATGATAACTTTAGCATTCTTATCTAAAATAAACGATATAACATCAGATTTTGGAAGATTGATTACATCCTCTTTACCGTTTATCAAATCTTTTTGTATGCCTGCTTTATAGTCTGCAATCGCCAGAACTTTAAGTCCGCCTATTTCACAAGGAGGATTTTCTCTGAGGTCAGCCATTATTTCAGACATTCTTTCCATACCTGAAAGACCTTCGCAAATAAAGCTCTTCTGAGTGTGAACGAAATTGCCGTACTTAGCATAAAGATTTTCTCTTGCCTGAATAAGCGAGATACCCTTTGTGCGATAAAATGCCGTCATTTCGCAAACAAGCATTGAAGCAACAACAGCGTCCTTGTCTCTTACATATGAACCTGCAAGATAGCCATAGCTTTCTTCAAATCCGAAGATGTATCTGTCTTCTTCGCCTTTTTCTTCTAAAAGTCCAATCTGCTCACCGATAAACTTAAATCCTGTCAGAACCTCAACCATCTGAACATTATATTCTTCAGCGATTTTTGCAATTATATCTGTCGAAACTATTGTTTTAACTGTAATAGGTTTTTTTGGCATAGTACCAAGAGCTGTTCTCTCATGGCAGATATATTCAAGTAAAAGTGCTCCGACTTCGTTTCCTGAGAATAAAACAAAATCTCCCTTTCCGTTAGGAACTGCAATTCCCATTCGGTCAGCATCAGGGTCAGAAGCTAAAAGCAAATCAGGCTTAACCTCTTTTGAAAGCTCAAGACCCATAAAAAGAGCTTCTTTAATTTCAGGATTCGGGAAAGGACAAGTAGGGAAGTTACCATCTGGGTTTTCCTGTTCAGGAACAACCGTAATATCCTTTACACCTATGTTTTTCAAAATCTGTCTTATCGGTTTGTTACCAGTACCGTTTAGAGGAGTGAAAACTACCTTTAATCCGCTTTCTGCAACGATTTCCGGGTGAATACTTTGTGCCTTGACGTTATCTAAATAATTGTCGATAACATCCTGAGATATATATTCTATCTTACCACTTTTAAGTCCCTCTTCAAAGCTAATAACCCGAGCCCCGTCAAGAACATCAACATGTGATATCTTTTCCAAAACTATATCTGCCGCTTGTGGCGTCATCTGACAGCCGTCAGATCCGTAAACCTTATAGCCGTTATACTTAGCAGGGTTGTGAGATGCGGTAATAACAATTCCCGAATCGCATTTAAGCTCTCTGACAGCAAAAGAAAGCATAGGTGTAGGCATAAGCTCAGGGTAAATATAAACCTTTATGCCATTTGCAGCAAGAACACTTGCAGCTTCTTTTGCAAAAATGTCTGACTTTATTCTAGAATCATAAGCGATAGCTACCGAGCCGTTTTCAAACTCCTGATTGACATAAGAGGCTAGTCCCTGAGTAGCCTGACGAACAGTATAGATGTTCATTCTGTTGGTGCCGGCACCTATAACGCCTCTCAGTCCCGCAGTACCGAATTTAAGAGAAACTGCAAATCTGTCCTCTATCTCGTGATCGTTACCATCAATGCTTTTAAGCTCAGGAATCAAATCGGGATCGTCAACAGCCTTTTCACTCCATAATTTATATAATTCTTTAATTGACACAAAATCACCTCATAAATAATTTGGCATAAAGCCGAAAAATACGAAATAAATATACCATATTTTTAAATACCTTTCAAGGCTTTTTTATAATTATTCAATTATTCGTAAAAAGTTGATATTTCAAAGTGCAATTTTGATTAAATTTTGTAACATATTAAATCGTGTTATTTCTTGTTTTTTTACATTTAGCTTATGTACTTGTAATATTGTTGAAATTATAGTAGAATAATATTTGACAATGACCGGCGAGCCGTCGATGGTTCTGCTGACTTTGGCAAGCGTGTAAATGTGATGATTCTGCTCAACGTCAGGTTTAATAATTGATAATTGAAAATAAATTGATAGTGAAGGTTTTAGTGAAATGAACAGTAATTTAAATCAATTAAAAATATTTTATATAGTTGCCAAAGAGGGCAATATTTCCGCTTCGGCAAAAAAGCTGTTTGTATCTCAGCCTGCGATAAGTATGGCTCTTTCAAGGCTTGAGGAAAGCCTTGATGTTACACTTCTGAAACGCTCAGCAAGGGGAGTATCACTCACTTATGAGGGTAAGATGCTTTATGAACAGCTTGAAACTGCTTTTAATGCCATTGATATAGGTGAGCAGAAGATAAAGAATATTAAAAATCTAGGGTTAGGTAAAATAAAGATAGGTGCGTCATCAAGCCTATGTAAGTTTATTCTTATACCTTTTTTAAAGAAATATATAGAGGAGAATCCTCATATAAAAATAGTGATAGAATGTCAGTCATCAGCTAAAAGCCTAGAGCTTTTGGAAAATAGTAAGCTCGATATTGCTCTTGTTGTCAATCCTGAGAATAATATAAATCCTGATTTCTTGCCGCTTGGCGAATTTGAGGATATATTCATTGCAAACAAAACATATATAGATAATCTTATGCTAAGAGAAAAAAGAGAGCTTTCAACCAATGAAATTCTAAAGTCGGGAAATCTTATGCTTTTAGATGAAGAAAATCTATCAAGAGTTTTTGTCGATAAGTATTTGAGAGAAAACAAAATTGAGGCAAAAGGAATCATAGAGGTTACAAGCATGGATTTGCTCATTGATTTAGCGAAAATCGGAATGGGTATATCCTGTGTTATAAAGCAATTTGTTCAAGATGATCTGAAAAACGGTAGTATAACTGAGCTGAAGCTTGAAACCCCTATGAATAAGCGTACTATAGGTCTTGCATATCCGATGCCTACATCAAGAAGCGACTCGGTAAATTCGTTTTTGGATTTTGTTAAAAGAAATATATAAAAGTTTAGCTTGCGTTTTTCTGCGCACTTTTGAAAATAAGTGCAGTTATAAATCCGAACAGCAGTGCCGCACTTATTCCTGCAGCAGCAGCGGTAAGGCCTCCTGTGAATATACCTAATATTCCGTTTTTGTCAATATCTTCACGAACGCCCTTGCTGAGTAGGTAGCCAAAGCCCGTAAGTGGAACTGTTGCGCCTCCTCCTGCAAAATCTATAAATAGCTTATATACATTTATCGCTCCGAGGAATACTCCTGCTACAACATATGCCACAAGTATTCTTGCTGGGGTGAGCTTTGTATAGTCAATGAGAACCTGTCCTATTGCACAGAATAATCCTCCCACTAAAAATGCCATTAAATATTCCATAAATAATCTCCTTTTTAATTTATTCTTTATCGTGTGAAAGCCATACAGCGTGAGCAATGCTCGGAATGCTTTCGCCCTGCTGGCTGAGCGTTGGTGACATTAAAGCTCCTGTTGCTAGAAATAAAATGTTTTTTAGCTCGCCCGATTTAAGCTGAGGAAGAAAATATCCGCAGAGCATACTTGCTGCGCATCCGCAGCCGCTGCCTCCTGCGTGAACGTCCTGATCGTCGCAGTCAAATAACATAAGACCGCAGTCGTTGTGTTGTTTTGATATATCAATACCGTCATCACCTAGGAGCTTAAGAAGCAATCTTGTTCCGACTTTTCCTAAGTCTCCTGTTACGATTTTATCAAAATCAGACGCTTTCATTCCTGTGTCTGTAAGAAATTGTTTAATTGTTTCATAAGCGGCAGGTGCCATTGCCGAACCCATATTGTTAGCATCGGTTATTCCCATATCCTGAATTGTTCCGATCGTGACACCTCGTACATATGGTGAGGCGTCCTCGCCGGAAACCACAACGGCACCGCTTGCGGTAGCTGTCCATTGCTGCGTCGGAGTTCTCTGACCTCCGTATTCGACAGGGAAGCGATATTGTCTTTCTGCGGTGCAGAAGTGTGATGATGTAACTGCAAGTACATTACCTCCTACATTATTATCAACCATTAGCGATGATAGCAAAAGTCCCTCAGCCATTGTTGAACAAGCTCCGAAAATCCCTAAAAATGGAATGTTGATATCCCTTATTCCGTATGTTGTTCCCACGCATTGATTAAGCAAATCTCCCCCAAACATAAAGTCTATATCAGTGGGCTTGAGTCCTGCTTTTCTAAGAGCAATCATAATCGCCTGCTTTTGCATTTCGCTTTCTGCTTTTTCAAATGTATCAGTTGTGAAATAAGGATCGTTGTTTATTTTATCAAAATACTCGCCCATAGGTCCTTCGCCCTCTTTTTTTCCGCCAACACAGGCATAAGTTTTTACATTCGGGCAATTATTTAGTATATAAGTGCATTTACTCATCTTATTCGACATATATTTTAACTTCCTTTCTTAGATTGAAAATTTATCTACATATTCAAAACTAGTTTTTCCGAAAGCCGTTTAGTTTATTCAAAGGAGAGATCAAAATGAATTCAAATCAAAATATTCAAAACGGAAGAAGTACAAGCAGGATTAAGAACGCTTCACAAAGTCAGGGCTTTGCAAATAAAAATTTGTATGGTTCCGGAATAAAGAAACAAACGTCTGTTAATAGACCTCGACGCAAGAAGCAGAGCAATAATGGTGAAATGAGTGAATCTACAATTGTAAAGGTAATAGTAGGTTCTATTCTGGCGGCGGTGATTTTGGCTATTGTTATTATAATTGGGGTGGCGTTTATGGATTTTCAGATTTAGTTAAATTTCAGCAAAAAAATTTCTCCCAACCCCTTGACACCCCTCTCAAAATATGTTATATTATAGATACCAAGTTTAAGGAGGGACTACTATGTACAACGCAAATCACCCAGTATTTGTA
>CANQJW010000076.1 GCA_947624345.1 uncultured Clostridia bacterium
GTGCCGCTGCCGCCGGCGAGGATTATTGAACGCATAATTATGTCCTTTCAGATTTTTGTGGAAGCCAAGACAGGTCGGTATCCGCCGTAACCGGTTCATACAGCTTGTCTATATTTTTCTCGACCGTCTCTTTGTCAAGCTTTGAATAATCAATTTTCATAAGCTTTTCGATTATTTCGGGCGTGAATCTGTATTTAATTACCTTTGCCGGCACGCCGCCGACGATTGCATAAGGAGGAACATCTTTTGTAACTACAGCACCTGCGGCTATTACTGCGCCTTGTCCGATGTGGACGCCGGAAAGAATTGTTGCCCGCTGTCCTATCCACACGTCGTCATCGACGATGATGTCGCCTTTTGATATTGCCTCGTCTCGTTCGCTTTTTATGCACATTACTTTAAATGGGTAGGTTGAAATGTGGTTAGTGTAATGCTCTGCCGACAAAATAAATCTCACATCCTCTCCTACTGAGCAAAAGTTTCCAATACTTAATTTTTGCTCATTTGTTGCAGCAATCATATCAATATTTCCATATGTATAATTGCCTATAGACACAACTGACATATTGCATACTCTTGATAGATGTGTGGCATTATGCTTGTTGTTCTCCCTCCAGCTCAAAGCAAAACCAACATATCTCCATTGCTTTTTTAGCATTATTAAGCTTTCTTTTAGCTTTGACATTTTAGAATTCCTCTTAATATAATTAGTATATATAGTTATTATAACTTAAGCCCATCAATAAGGCCCTTCAACGCTTGCTTAATTTTTTCTGATTTATTCTCCTCGTAGAAAAGTGGAATAAAATGTCCAAGCAGACTTTTTACAACTCTAATAATATTTTCATGATATTTTCGAGCGTAGTAGACACGATTTCTGAAGAAATAATACTTGCGAATCGGAGGATGATTATAGCTCACTAATTTTCTGCCTAAGAAATTGATAATTTTAGATTTTCCAATCTGATGTTCGACAACGCCGGTGTTAATCTCCAATATTTTATATCCGTGATTAATACAGTTTTTGCAGTAATCATAATCAACATAATCAATAAACATCTTTTCATCGAAGCCGCCTATTTCTGTGGCAATATCAACATTATTAAGCGACGCCGACGAGATACATCTGTCTACAAAATTATATGGTTCGTCCGGAATTCTTTTATTAAATTCCTCTTCGGAAATGCAGTTTATATCTCGATACCGCGGACAGATTATCGCGACGTTGTCCAAAGACATATACTTTCGGTACTCTTCAATCAGATTGTCGGGAATAAGGGTGTCTTGATCCATTATAAGAAGCCATTTGTAACCCTTTTCCTTTGCCAAGCTTACTGCCCTGTTATAGTTGATTGGCAAGCCGAGGTTGGTATCATTTTGAATAATATGTACATCAGACAATTTGCCCTTAATTTCTTCTATGTTTTTTGAGCAATTATCATATATCACTAAATCATCAACTTGTGACATTATTCTTTGCACGTTTTCAAATAGCTGTGATATATTGGGATTGAAAGTTATGATAGTTGCTAAAACGCCAGTGTTGAGCATATTTGTCAACCTTTCCTCTGTTTGATGCTAATTGTTATAGTTGTTAATCTTTGACTTTTTTGCTAATCATACAGATACCAGAATAGAAATTGTTTTCCCCAAACCGCTATACCTAATGTTACCAAAAGCAACATACACAGATTTTTTGAAAACTTTGTTTTTTCCCAATTTATACAGCAATAAAAATTAACAGGCAATGAAAACAGATACAGATAATCTACTATCCTGTAAAAACCTGAAAACGTAGAAGTAATCGTCAATATAACTATAGATATCAAATAAATAATTGCAAATGATTCATAGCGTTTATTCTCCTGATAATTCAAATAGTAGATTAAGCCGTTTAATATATACACAAAACACATTATAAAACCCGTAATTGAAGCCGCTTGGCCCTTATCAAAACCCATATATATTCCGGTGTGCATTATATTATTGTATAACTGTTGAATATAGACACCAACCGTATTAATAAGAAAATGCGTTCTTCTTTCCAAAATCCAAGCAGCTGACAAAATAATCCAAAGAGGTAAAAATTGCGATTTCTTAATTGTCATTTTTTCAAACATCAACACCAAAATGGGTGCTGCTCCAATTATCGACAGTCTCTGTATACTAAATGCAATCAGCAAAAACACCAGCATTTTAAGTGTTTTTTTCCTAACAGCAAAGCATGCTGCAATTGCCAAAAAAGCGAACGACAAAGCACTTCTTATTGCAACGAAATTATAAAACAACCCAAAATATGATAAAAATATAGAATAAAATGCAAAGAAATATTTTCTCTCAACGACGTTTCCGGCAAGATGCTCATAACATGTGTTACAGAAATAATATATTGATAAGATAAAGAAGAGAGACAAGCACGATGAAAAAAGAGGAAAAGAAAAGCCCAATGATTTGAATATCAATTCAATAAAAACGAAACCATACTCGGTATATGTATGCGGCTCTTTTGCAAGCAAGTCAAAACCCTTCATATAGCTCCATCGCAATGTCTCATATGAATTTTCGTAGGCCAGAGTATCTCTAAAATAAGATGGTCTGTAATAAACTAACATTAGAAATGCAAAAACTGCAATCACGCATACCGCAATAGAGGCAGCATTCTTTTTTACTTTCGGAAAAGTAATAAACAGAGTGGCAATTGCTAAAGCATAGCCTACTAAAGAAAATGTAAATAACATAATTACCTCATTGTTTGGCAATCCAGCATATTATCCTGCCATTTGCCATTAGCTGAGAATGTAAAGCAATCATATCAGTCCCAGCGCGATATATAGGACATATTCTAAAAAAGACTGATTTCCATGCTTTTTATACTCTTTATAATTTTTAATTAAGCTAAGTCTGCATGATAATTTTTGCGCATCAGCATATGTATATAAATACTCATATTTTTTTGATTCTTCAGGGTAAGCTTTAACAATTTCCCGAGCTATCCTGCTCCTACCGTTGCGTTTAGATTTATCCTTAAGCTTGTTAATCTTAAGTCGGATTCGTTTAAAATGGTTATTATAATTAGTTGCTCCGACAGCATTTCCGCTATGTTGTCGATATAATATATGGGCATCAAAGTCATATATAATTATTTCATTTACGGCACCTACAATTGCTGCCCATGAATCATGATACCTTGCTTTAAACATATCAGCATTCGGTCTTTTACTTTTATCAGCAAACATTCTTAAAAAATTGTTAGTGAAAACCATCGTACAGCCATTTGTCTCATTATTTACCATTATTCCATAAGGAGATATATCCGGCGGATTAGTATTTCTGAAACCAATATTATTTAAATCTTGGTCTACACATATAAGATTACCCATATATAACTCCTTGCCAGATTCTTTTAGCATTTTTACAGCAGAACATATTTTATCATCGAGCCAAATATCATCTTGGTCACTAAATGCATAATAATCATATGTATCCGGCACTGTATAAACTAAATCCATAAAACTGCAACCTGCGCCAATATTATTTCCACGATAAAAACTGATTCTATCTTGATATTTCGTAATATATTCCTCTATGATTTCAACTGTTGAATCTGTCGACGAATCGTCTCTAATAAACAGATATATATCCACTTCTTTTTGCGACAAAATGCTATCTATCTGTTCTCGAATGTACATTTCTCCGTTATACGTACTCATTAAAACAGCAACACTCGGATAACGATTATCATTCATAACCCAGCTTAGTACCTTTCACAAGATTTCTTATATCTTCTATTCGGTATATTCAGATAGACACACTTTATATCTTTCGGCTAAATAATATACCTATGGTTTCCTCCATGCCATCCTCAATCTCAAATTTTCCTCTCCACCCCAGCTTCCTCAGTCTCTCCGCCTCGAGAGCCGAGTTATCCATCGGATTGAAGCTCTGCTTTTCCTTATCACTTGCGGCCTCGGTCACAAGCTCAACATTCCCGGCCTTAGCAATCGCTTCCGCCATCTGCCGGACTGTCACGACCGAGTCGGGGTTTGAGATGTTATACGCCGTCGCCGGCTCGCCCTTCATAAGCACTTTTATTATCGCAGAGGCGCAATCAAGGCAGTGACAATAGCTTCTCAGCTGTGTACCGGCGCTCTTCATCACAAGTTTTTCACCGCGTGCTGCGGCATAGGCAAACGCAGAAGAGATTCTGTCATCTTTCGGCGATGCAGTCGGGCCGTAGATATGCCCGGGGCGGACAATCACCGATTCAACACCGTATTCCGCATAAAAGCTTGCGCAAAGCGTTTCAGCAGCGCGCTTGCCTACGGAGTATGAGTTACGCGGGTTCAGCAGATCAATGTATCCGTAATCGTCCTCTTTGAATGGCTTTCCGTCATTTTTCTGACCGTAAACCTCGCTGCTTGAAATGTATAACAGACGCTTCGTGCCGTTCTCCTTGGCATAATTCAGAAGATAATTTAGACCGTTAAAATTGCTTAACATAGTCTCGACAGGCTCGGCGACAATCGCTTTGGGAGATGCGTTGCTCGCGCCATGGATTATATAATCCGCTTTAACGGCAATTCTGTTGTCATTCTTTGACGCGTCATATCTCACATAACTGAAATAATCGCGGTCGTAATACTCGCCGAAACGGTTTGACATCTCCTCCGGCCATCTTCCTGCGGCAATAATCCGTATTGGCGTGTCATGCGTTTCGTTATACCGGATAAATATGTCCGTCACCGCCGAGCAAATCAGTCCCGCAGCGCCGGTTATTAGCACCGACTTTCCCGCAAGTTCTGAAAGTTCGGAAAGGGATTGAGAAATTTTTTCTATATCCTCAAACCAAAGAGGGCTATCGTAAATCATATTTATCATTCCTTTAACCAATCTGATCTTTGCGCTTTTAGCAGTGCCTTGAATATGTCAATATCCTCAACCGTCGTGAGCTTGATGTTTTTCTCAGATCCCGCCGAAAAGTAAACCTGCTCGCCCATCTCAATCATCAGCGTACAGGACGCAACCGAATTGGTGATGCCTTTTTCGAGCGCGCGTCTATGTAAATCACAAATCTTGCCGAGCCTGAACGCTTGTGGGGTCTGCGTACGCTTTAATCTATCTCGGGGATAACTCCCAACCGACACGAGGCCGTCATCCGTCTGCATCATGGCCTCGGCACAAGGAATGACCGTAATTGCGTTGCCGTATTTTTGCGTTACGCGGATATTGTCCGAGATTATCTCGGCCGAAACCATCGGACGGATTGCGTCATGAATCAGAACAATATCGTCGGGCAAAAAGTGCTTTTCAAGCTCGAAGACGCCGTTTCGGATAGACGCTTGTCCGCTGTCACCGCCGGGAATTACATATTTCAGTTTAGTAATGTTAAATTGCTTCGCGTATGCCCAAAGAACCTGTTCCCAACCGGCGATGCAGACGACCGCTATCGCGTCGATTTCCGGGTGATTCTGAAACGCCTCGAGCGTATAGATGATAACCGGCCGCTCATTTACGGTAAGAAACTGCTTGGGTATATCCTGGTGCATTCGATTGCCGGACCCACCGGCGATGAGAAGTGCGATAATTGACATGAGAAAGTTACCTTTCGTATTCTTCAAAGCTTTTATAAGGATCGAGGGTAATATATGTGTGATGAACTACCTGATTATCTGCCGGCGGAGGCGTCATATAATCTCCATATCTCTTTTCCATGTATTTTTCGGGTTCAGTCGCCCCATCAAAAAGCAATCCTTCAAATTCCAGTTTTTTAGGCTCTGCAAACCACTCTTTGGGATACGAAATTGCTGTAAAAAGACTGACGTCCTGGCCGAAATAATCAAGTATTTCGCTGCCGCGCACCGAACTAAGCCTGTGTTCAAGCTTTTCTATTGCTCTCTTTCGATGGCTTTCCGAGTAAAACAAAATAATTATTTTAGAAATCAATGCCAATATTCCTCCGTGATTTACCGGTGGTTTGTTATTCACCAAAACCTTCAACAAATTTGAACGTAAAATGTCAGCAGTTCGTACTATTAAATTATCGCTGCATTCATAAAACGGGTAAATATCTACATATATTCCCTTTTTAATGTTCAATCCCACTTCGTCAATTTCAATACAGGTCGTATCTAAATCCCTTATCCGCATTGCAATAGACCTGTAATCCGGATCTGTTTCCTTGCTTTGCACAAAATATTTTTTGCCGAAACTCCCTTGCAGTGATATTAGCTTTTTAGCATCAGCGTATGGCATGAGGACGTCTATATCATCATCCCAAGGGATAAATCCTTTATGCCTGAGTGCCCCAAGACAGGTACCGAAAGCAAGATAATATCTCAAATTGTTTTTATGACAGACTTCGTCCAGTTTAATTAAAATATTCAGCTGAACTTTTCGCACATCCTGACGTATAGTATCTTCATCAATCATATTTATCCTCTTTCAAGTTTTTACTAACTAATTTTTTGAACATTGTGCAAATTCCAAGGCTGTTGTTAAACCAAATTCGCAACATTTCCAGTCTCTCCGCCGCCTGAAAATCCTTCTCCAAATTATCCCCTACATACACCATTTTTTCAAACGGCGTGCCTAATTTCTTTTGCATAAGAATAAATGCCGCAGGATTTGGCTTTCTGCATTCAATTCCGCCGAGCTCGTCGGTGATAATTATCTCATCTACTTTAGATTCAAGTCCGAGCGCATCTATTTTTGCGTGCTGACCCTCGGGTCTGCCATCGGTTATAATGCCGATTTTATATGTTTTTTGAAGTCTTTCGAGCATATCCGTAACACCGTCAAATAGGTGAATATCCGGCTTCTGAAACCTATAAACATGAAGCGCCTCATCTTTTAAATTGATGATTCCTTGCGCATTAAAAACGTCATCAATCGGCTTACCGCCGCGTTCAAATGATTGCCAAAGTTCCGATTCAAGTTCCGGCATTTTGAAATGCTCAGATATCTTTTTAAATCCGCTTTTTACATACTCTTTTTCAGGATAAAGCGTGTCGTCTAAATCAAATATTACCGCTTCAATTCCGTCAAGATGTTTCTCGACATCTGTTATTTTATCTATCGTAATTAGCTTGTCCTGCATTATTTTATCCTTACACTTTGATCAAATCTGCAATATACTGCGCCGTTTATAGCGGCATTTTCTATGTAACTCAAATGTTCTCCCGAGAGTATTCTCAGAATCGCCTCAGCACTGTTTGCACCGGCTTTCATGCTTAACGGTGCGCCACCGCCAAACCGAGGATTTATTTCAATGTAATAATCTTCGCCTGCGTTATTCCTTATAAGCTGAACCGTGATAGGACCGCAAGGTTTAAA
>CANQJW010000077.1 GCA_947624345.1 uncultured Clostridia bacterium
TAAATCATATTTATCTTTTGAAAATTGTTCAATAAATGATTCTCCGCTTTCGAATTCTGAAAATTCAAATTCGTTTTCATGAGTCTGCAGCGAATTTATGTCATTTTTTAATTTCTCAATGTAAGTTTTTTCATCGTCACAAATAGCAATTCTCATAAAATCACCTCTTTATTTTATTTTAACACAAAATTCCAACTTTTTCAATATAAATTGAGATTATTAATAGAAAATAAACAAAATTTCCTGATTTGATGTTTTTGATTATTATTTGTATAAATCTGTATTTATGTAAAAAACACAGTCTATGATGTATTTCTCATTTTTTATCGCCCTCCTCGTACTACGATTCTGAAGGCTGAAAACTTTATCAGCCTGTGATTTTTTGTGAATTATCTTATTTTGTCTTTACAAAAGGCTTTTATTGCAATTAAAGTCATTAGCGATCTCAAATTGAATTATAAAAACTATTTATTAGATCCAATTACATTAATAAACTAAAACCCAAACATTACCTCTGTTCAAACTTATTCATTAGTGGTACAATATAAAAAACTACGTTTTGTGTGGTGAACCGCTGATGAAAGAACGAATCATACTGCATTCCGATTTGAACAATTTTTACGCCTCGGTAGAATGCCTGTATCACCCCGAATACAGAGGAAAACCGCTTGCAGTTCTCGGCGATCCCGAGGCAAGGCACGGTATCGTCCTTGCAAAGAATTATGAAGCAAAAAAGTTTGAAGTCCAAACGGGCGATCCTATGTGGATGGCAAAGCAAAAGTGTCCTGACATTATTTTCGTTCCTCCGCATTATGACTTGTATATGAAGCATTCAAAGCTTGTCCGTGAGATTTATTCCGAATACACCGATCAGGTAGAGCCATACGGTCTCGACGAATGCTGGCTTGACGTTACGGGAAGCACATCGCTCTTTGGTTCAGGCGAGGATATAGCAAACGAAATACGAAAGCGAGTCAAGTCTGAACTCGGCGTGTCCGTTTCTGTGGGAGTTTCATTTAACAAGATTTTTGCCAAGCTCGGTTCTGACATGAAAAAGCCTGACGCGACCACTGTTATTGAAAGCAGTCGATTTAAGGAGATCGTCTGGCCTTTGCCTGTGAAAGAGCTTTTGTATGTGGGACGAGCTACGCACAATAAGCTGAAACGAAAAGGCGTCCTCACCATAGGAGACCTTGCAAATACAAATCCTGAAAATCTTCGGTTCTGGCTTGGTAAAATGGGCGTTGTACTCTGGCAGTTTGCAAACGGACTTGACACATCTCCCGTATCCAATATCGGCGCTAAGTCTTTGATCAAAACGGTGGGTAACAGCACAACTGCTCCCAGAGATTTGGTTTCTGACGATGATATAAAAATCACGCTTATGGTTCTCAGCGAAAGCGTTTCCGCAAGGCTTCGGGAATACGGTTTCATCTGCCGTACTGTGCAAATCGGGATCCGTGACAACGATCTTAATTGGATAGAACGACAGGGCAAGCTTGATATACCAAACCGAACGGCAAAGTCCATATTCGAGCTTGCTTTTGCTCTTTTCAAAAAGCATACTAACGGCAATCCCATACGAAGCTTAAGCGTTCGTGCCTGCGATCTGGAGCCTGTCGATTATGTTCAGCTATCGTTACTCCCCGATGTGTCGCAATTACAGAAGCAGGAGGAGCTTGAATCCGCTATGGATGATCTGCGTAACAGATTTGGTCATTTCACTTTACAGAAAGGATTATTGCTTACCGACAGGGATCTTTCCAATCTTGATCCCAAAAACGAGCATATTATTCATCCGATGAGTTTCTTTAACTAAAACGGAGTGCAGTTTCGATACAATACTGCACTCCGTTTTGTTTTCTTACTTAATTTCAATTCGCTTTGTCTGCGGCTGTTCCTTAGCTTTCTTCGGCAAAGTCAGCCTTAAAATACCGTTTGTATATTCGGCGCTTATTGCATTTTCGTTGATATTTGAAATATCGAAGCTCCTGCAATAGGAGCCGTAGCTTCTTTCTCTGCGGATATATTCTCCGCTGCTGTTCTTTTCGTCGTTTTCGGTTTTATGCTCTGCACACAATGTCAGCGTGCTTCCGCTGATGTCAATTTTGATGTCGTTCTTGTCAAATCCGGGCATTTCGCACTCAAGCAGATATTTATCTCCCTCGTCCTTAATATCGGTACGGCAATGACCGACAGCACCAAAGCCATTGAATAATTCCTTTTCAAAGTCCTTGAACGGATTCCAGAGATCGTTTCTCTCAAACGGTGTTATTCCAAACATATATAAGCCTCCTTGCTAAAATTACTACTATTATTATTTCCCGCATATTGTAGATAAATTCATGCTACGAACCCACGATCGTTCCTCCGTTTGGGTGCAGTATCTGTCCCGTCATATAGCTTGAATCATCGGAAGCGAGGAACACATAACAAGGCGAAACCTCAAAGGGCTGACCGGCTCTCATCATAGGCACTTTTGATGTTTTTGAGCCGAAGGTTTTAACTTCCTCCGCTGAATATGAGGAAGGAATAAGCGGAGTCCAAATAGGACCCGGAGCAACGGCATTTACCCTGATCCCTTTATCTGCGAGAGAAAGCGACAGCGATCTTGTCAGAGCTACTATCGCTCCTTTGGTTGAGCTGTAATCGATCAGATCCTTATTGCCCTCGTAAGCGGTAACAGAAGTTGTATTGATGATACAGCTTCCTTTTTTCATATAAGGCAGAGCGTACTGTATCAGATAGAAAAATGAAAATACATTGTTTCTGAATGTAAATTCAAGCTGTTCGTGAGAAATATCAAGAATGCTCCGCTGAATAAACTGAACCGCATGATTGTTTACCAATATGTCAAGCTTACCGAAAACATCGATCGTTTTATCAACGCACATTTTTGCAAAGCTCGGATTTTTTAAATCTCCCTGAATCAGCAGACATTTTCCGCCAAGCTGTTTTATTCTTTCGGCTGTTTCCTTGGCGTCACGATCTTCATCGTAATATGCTATCACAACGTCTGCGCCCTCTTTGACAAAATCGTATGCAACGGCTCTGCCAATACCGCTGTCACCGCCCGTAATTAAAGCTACCTTATTTTCAAGCTTTCTGCACGGTTTGCTGCATTCGGATATGGGACGTGGATTCATCACATATTCAAAACCCGGCTGTCTGTTCTGATGCTGCGGCGGAAACGATAAAGGTACGTTGCCGCAGTCAGGCATTCTTCTGTTTTTGCTGTTATTTTGATTCATTGGCTGACACCTCCTGATATATATTATGCGGTAAAGCAAAAACGGAGCGCATTTTACCGCGCTCCTCACTGATTGTTATTTTACTATACACTCATTCGGCGATTTATCCTCCCTGAGACCTTTAAACACAGGCTGCCGCATACCGCCGCTTTCGGTTTTCATCATATATTTGACGGTACATACAAGTTCGGGCTTTACCCATACGGCATTTTCATTTCCTTTGGGAATTTCAGAAAAGGGACAATCCGTTTTGTCTGAAGTCCTTATTATTCTGAACAGCTCGCCGCCGACTCCAAGAGTAACATGACCCTTGTAAACAAGCCGACCGTTTTGGTACTGCCCAAGGATAATGCTGTTCATACTGTTTTCTTTCGGAACAAACCCCAGAACAGCAAAGTCATCGTCCTGCAAATACTTGATCTTGATCCAGTCCTTTGTTCTGCGGTCAAAATAGTATCTGCTGTCCTTTCGTTTTGCAACTATACCCTCCAATTTCTGCTGCCTTGCAAGGTTATAGAACCCGATACCGTTTTTCTCAATAAATCTTGATACTGCGAATCTGCCGTTTTCCGAGCTTACGGCTTTCTGCAAGAGTTCCTTTCGTTCCGTCAGCGGCAGATCCGTGACCTGTCTGTCCTTATAGTATAAAATATCAAATGCCGTAAAACAAGCAGGATATTTCTTTGCAGCCATATCGATTTTGACAGGATTGCTCATCATACTGCGTTTCTGAATCTCGAAAAAATCCGGCTTCCCGTCCTTGATGACTGCAAGCTCTCCGTCCAGAATACAGCGGACATTGACATTTTCATGAATATTTTCTAATTCGGGAACCTTTGGCAGCATTAAGATATTCCGCTTGTTTTTAAGGAGCGTTTTATCACTGTCAAGATATGCGATACAGCGTTCGCCGTCAAGCTTTAATTCGTAGATATACTCATCGCTGTCAAAGGGCTGTCCCTCTGTGCCGATAAGCATGGGCTTTATGCTTTTTGTTTCCCAGATATCAGCCATTCTTTACGCCTGCCTGTGCAAGACTCTGCTTGAGAGCCTCCATAATGTCGATGACATTGACCTGAACGTCGGAAGACGATGCTACAATGTCCTTGCCTGTGATTTTCTGCTCTATAATTTCACGCAAACGAACCTGATATTCGTCCTTGTATAAGCTTGGCTCAAAGTTCTTGACCATTGTATTGATCAAAGTTTTTGCCATAGTCAGCTCCGCCTCGTTAATTTCGGGATGTGCAGGCTCTTTCGGAGCTTGCTTTACCTCGTCTGCGAAAAACATGGTTTCAATTAATATACCGTCGTCTGTCGGGATAAGAGTGAGAAGCTTTTCCTTTGTACCCATAACTGTTTTGGCGATAGCGACCTTGTTCTCGTCTTTCATCGCTTTACGAAGCAGCTCAAACGCCTTATCGCCTCCGGCTTCGGGAACTGCGTGATATGTTTTGTCGTAATAAATAGGGCGAATAGAATTTAAATCGGTAAAATGCAGGATATGAATCGTCTTATCCTTTTCGGACTTCGCCTTTTCAAAATCTTCATCGGTCATAATTACGAACTTATCCTTGTCGTACTCAAAACCCTTTACTATATCCTTTGAGGAAATCTCCTTGCCGCAGGAAGCGCAGACCTTTTTGTACTTTACTCTGCTGCCGTCCTCTCTGCAAAGCTGATTGAAGTGTATATCGTTATCCTGCGTTGCCGTATACAGACCGACAGGAATATGGACTAAACCAAATGAAATTGCGCCTCTGTGTGATACTGCCATTACAAACACCTTCCTTTGCGTTAGTATATCCGTTCCACAACAAGAAATACTAAAAACGGGTGATTTTAATGGTACGAAAGGTTTATGTTGAGGTTACGGCTAAATTTGATACGGAAGGAAATATCACTCCGCTTTCTGTAACTTGGGAGGATGGAACTGTTTACGAGATCGACAAGGTAGTTGACAAAAGAAGAGCCGCAAGCTTAAAAGCAGGCGGCATCGGTATGCGGTATACTTGCAGGATACTTAATCAGGAGTCCTACTTGTTTTATGAAGAACCCAGATGGTTCGTGGAGGCGAAGCGGTAATGTGTACGATCAGTATGATTGCTCATAATTCTGTGACTGCTCGTCCTTAATACCAAGCGATTGCTTCTTCTGCCTTATCATTCTCCTTAGTCTGCTGTCAACTGTCCGTCTGACTGACTTATACTTCTTTGCATAATCATCTTCAATACACCTACTGAGATTTGCGAACAGACTGAAAATCGTATTTTCAAGTACAGCATTCTCAAACTGTGCCATATTGTTCAGCATATTCTGAGCGTATTCGTTTCCGTCGTTTGCGGACCTTGTAAGCCATTGCGTAGCCTTTTCCTTATCTTTTTCAAGTCCTTCTGCACCGAAAAGATAAAGTCTGCCAAGCTGATAGCTTGACCACATATTCTTATCAGCAGACTTTTCAAAGTAATCGACAGCTTTTTGAATATCATACTTTTCTTTCTGCAAATATAGCTTTCCGAGAGCATACTGCGTAAATTCATTATCTTCGGCTAACAGCAAATATTTTTCCGCTTTCTCCAAATCCTGCAAAACAATTTCACCCTTGAAATACATCTTGCCGAGCTTGTAACAGGCAAAAGTATCTCCGCTGTCAGCGCACTCGGTCAGCATAACGAGTCCTTTTTCAATATCCTGTTCAAGATGTTCTCCCGATAAATATTCCAAAGCAAGAAAACGCTTTGCATTGATGTTCTCAAGCTTAATAGCTTTTTTGAGCAGTTCAACCGCTTTTTGCTTATCCTGAGCAATATACTCGCCAAGCAACAAAGCCTTACCGTACTCATACAGACCATTTTTGTTATTCATCTCAGCGGAGCATTTAAAGTAATCTATAGCCTTATCCATATCGATGTCAGTTCCGAGTCCCTTTTTATACATAGCGCCCAGTTTGTAATATAGGTTATCGTCAGCCTGATCTTTACTTTCAAGTTCAAGGAAACCAGATAATGCGACCTTGTAATATCTCTGTGCGGTTTCTTCATTTTGACTTACATATTCGCCCTTGTTATACATCTGCGCAACAGCATAGGAAGCATAAGGCTGTCCCTGTTCAGATGATTTGCGATACCACAAAAATGCCTGCGACAAATCTTTTTGCACACCGTTGCCATAATAGTATAGGTTAGCAAGGATGTATTGAGCAAATTTATTGCCCTCCTGAGCTGATTTCAAAAACCATTCAAATGCTTTTTCGTAACTCTGTTCCGTTCCTAACCCATTGCAATGAAATTTTCCGATCCTATACCAAACGTAAGAACGCATATCCACCGGTTTCATGACCTGACCTTCAAACTTTGGTTCATAGGGAAACATATAGTCTACATCCGGCTCTATCTCCATAAAACCCTGCAATGCCTCTTTGTAGAATGCGAATGACTTTTCTTCATGTTTTGTACCAAGCTTTTCGGTAGAGTACAGCTTTCCTAGGTCGTGAATGGCAAGAACGTTGCCTGACTTTGATTCAGTAAGCAAAAGCTGTTCCGCTTTTTGAAAGTCTTCAAGCTTTGATTTCTTATTGTAAATTATCTTGCAGGCTTCTTTGTATGCCGTACTCCATTTGAGGTAGTATTTGCTTTTGGGTGCGTTATCAACATCAACTGTTACTGCACTTTCATTACTACAAGTGAAATCCCTGGCTGTCAGATCGTCGTTGTCAGAAAATATCACTTTATCATTTTCGAATTGCTCAGATTCATCAAACTGCGGAGAAATATCAACATAAAAGTCATCATTCTCAAAT
>CANQJW010000078.1 GCA_947624345.1 uncultured Clostridia bacterium
CACACATCGACAGCGAAAATTATTCGCACCACATCGGAGAAATTTCAGGAATCTCAGGGCTTGCAAAATTGGGCAGACAGGGAGAATATGAAAGCGGTAAGCAGAGCAATCAATGAAATGACCGCCGACAATACCACGCTTGAAAAATTGGAAAAGGCGGCTCATGCTGTTTTTGCAAAACGAATGTCAGCGTCGGAAGCCGTGAACCAGTCCCAAAAAAGCTGGGACGAAATTCAAGAATTGTTACCGCTTGTCAATGAATTTATCAAGTACAAAGATATTCACAAAAAATACAAGTCGCTCACGGGCAGAGAGCAGAAGAAATTCGGCAAACAATGTTCCTATGAATTGTCGGAATATGACAGGATTCTTGCGAAAATTCGGGAAATTATTCCAGAAGGAAAAATCCCGTCTCCAGACCTCCTGAAAAAGAAATTGAAGATGATTCAGGAGCAGTATAACGAGCATTCAGCCGAATACAATGCTGCCAAAAAGGAATCGGACAGGCTTGCACAGCAGATACAGAAAAAGCGGCAAAGCCAGAAAACGCTTGACCGCTACTTACAGAACGAACAGGCTGCCAAGAAAAAGAAAGGTCAGCTTGAATAAGAAAGGAGTTTTTATGAGCAAAATAGGCTATATTCGTGTTTCTACGGAGCATCAGGAAACTGCCCGTCAGCAGGAAATTATGTGCAGTTATCAGGTTGACCGCATCTTCTCCGAGAAAATTTCAGGGGCAAATAAAGACCGACCGCAGCTTAAAGCTATGTTGGACTATGTGCGTGAGGGAGATACTCTCTACATTGAGAGCATCAGCCGTTTAGGGCGTTCCACAAAGGACTTGCTGAACATCATTGATACACTCAATGAAAAATGCGTGAATCTTATCAGCCACAAGGAGAAAATCGACACCGAATCTCCTACGGGCAAATTTATGTTGACCGTGTTTGCTGCACTTTCACAGTTAGAGCGTGAACAGCTCAAACAGCGACAGCGTGAGGGCATCGAGATTGCCAAAGCACAGGGCAAATACAAGGGCAGAAAGCCGATTGAGATTGATTGGGATAAATTTTCAAGGCTGTATGGGGAATGGAAGTCCAAAAACATCACAGGGCGTGACTTTATGCGAAAAATGGACTTGTCGGCAAATACCTTTTACCGCCGTGTGCGTGAGTATGAAATCCGTCACGGTATTGCCGAGCAGACTTCTGCTTGACCGTCTGGCGAACGGAAATGCCCCTCTGAGCCGTCCAATCCTGCGGAGTGGAAACTTTATTGCTGAAAAGAAAAGCCCTCAGAAACGCTTACAGAGCGTTTCCGAGAGCTTGCGGTTATTTGTTTCAATAGGGTTTGTGCCTGTTGTGGTATGCTCCACAATGCTGAAATGGACTTGTATGGAACGGAAAACAGGTGTGCCAATAGGCTATGGGCTGTTGACTTAGGTGTTTATTTGTTTAGAAGAAGACTTGATTTCAACCGAGAGAATAAAGTCTGCCATAGCTATTGCAGCATTAACAAATAAGCGAGCATGATGTTCATCAATTGCAATCCTTTTAGCACCAACACCGTGAGCATCACTGTCTTTATTTCTCATTTCAGAGATTGAAGAAACGATTTTCTCTAATCCCGAAAGCAATGTGTTTATACGCTTATCAGTATTAGCATCACCGTGCATATTGTATAAATCTTTAACTTGCTTATATAAGTCGTTTATGTTGCCTGATGTAGACGGAATATCATTCTTCTTCTCTATCACATAGCAGAATACTTCTTCAAGTAATGTTCTTGACTTAGTAATAGCACTATCAAAGTTTCTGTTATCAACATCTTCCATAGCTCTAATAGAAATACTTCTAATATACTCACGGTCAATATTTTTAATTTTCGGGGCTTTAACTTCTACTTTAGCACCAATTTTTCGGATAATAAACTGTCCATTAGCACTTGTAAGTTCATTTCCTCCAAAATAAAGTATACCATTTATCTTGCCAAGTATCACTTGAATAAATTGGTTGTACGCCTCATCAACCACAGTTGCTTCATGACCTGACAGCATTTTTGAAAATTGTTGTTTGTCAAATATATATGACAAAAGGTCAGAACAACGCTCTGCCTTAATGCAATGTTCAAATAAATCATCGAGATACTGCCATCTGCTTTGATTAACACCACCCCAAGTATATGTGACTGGAAGTCCGAAAAGCGATGATAGACCACATAAATCTGGTCCGCTAAGATAAGGCATAGAAATATTTACAGAGTCAAGCGTATCCTTGAATTGATATTCTTCAAATTTAGTATCCCCATCGAGAATAGCATAAATATCTTTGTTCATTAGCAAACGATAAGGATTCTGAACTTTATCACCCATTATATTTCTCCTAATTGGTTTAAGATTGAGTATCGACGAACTCAAGATACAGCTTAACAGCCCTCCGTATCTGTGATTTAACAGATACGGAAAGAACCTTAAAGCTATCATTTGTTTCTAAATCTTCCAAAGAATACGAAGCGATATTATCCGTGCCTAATATTGATAAAGCTCTTTTTACCCTTGAAGCATTATCCATAGATACCTTGTGTGTTATATGTTTGTTGTATTGTAACCATTTCTTGAAATCTTCCATATAGCACCTCACCGATCAAGCATGAGTAGCAAACTTTTCCATAGTCTTATTGGAAATAAGTCTGCTAATATCAGTTCCGAGGTTATCAACGATAATGCTGTCAAAATCTTCAAAATCTATCTCCCTAACATCGTGATAGATATGATTATACAGATATTCGCTGAAAGTGCTTGCAAGAATGATTACAATGGGGTTGCCCTTAATATCACGCTTGGCTGCTGGAACATACCGAGGAGTAATAACTATCGTGTAATCTCCGCCAATCTGTTCACGGTGTTCTTTAAGTCTGCCAGCGTTTATAAGCGATAGTTTGTTTGCGGTAGACTTTGCTTCAACAGCGAATTTTTTGCGCCGTGTTATATACAGGCACTCTATGTCTGTATGACCTGCGCCACCAATTTTCTTTGCTTCAACATTAACAAACATATTGAAGCCTTCTTCCAACACATCTTCAAACAGATATGCAGTATCATTTTCAGGATTGTTTGAATACTCCTCAATGAGTTTAGGAAGTTCAAGCAGTTTAACTTGCAGCTCATCTTCCTCCCCAATCTCATCTATCAGGAGCTTGGGATAGAACGAGTAAATCTCCTTTATGACATCAAGTGTCATTCTTTCCGTATCATTAAGCAGAAGTGGCTTTTGGAAACAAGAATAAGCTGCCAACATAAGCTCAACAAACGGCTTGATTGCAGGAGCAAGATTAACATATCCTGTTGTAAGTATTCTTTTAGTAGGATCGCTTTTACTGTTGGTCTTTTGAGGGTGGAATAATCTTACAAGTTCCTCACCCTTAAAGGTTTCAATTATCCCTGCCGTTCTAAGCAACTTTTGTGTGTAGTATTGCCATTCAAAAACACAGTTGACATAGGTATGCTCGTCCTTTTTCATCAAGTCAGCAACTTCCTCTTTGCTTAACTTACGAAATTCCAGTATATCCTTTACTAACTTTTCATAATTTTCGGGGGTTGCTGTTTTCTGAAAAGCAATGAAATAGGCATATTCCGCATTGTATAAGCGACAGCCTAACCTCTCATCAGTCAGCAGCTTAAAGATAAGGCGGAATGGATAAAGCTGAAAGCAAGTAGGAGTACCACTTGCTGGATGCTCAAATTGAATTGCAAAAAGCATTGTGGTGAATATCTTTTGTAGTTTTTCTGGCTCATTGATATGTTCAAGAAACAGGTTTCCAAGCGGACTAAAAATAAACCGCTTTGAGCCAGTCTGTCCTTCCTCATATCCAAACATATAGTACTCTAAGGTATTTATTCTATGATTGATTGAATCTAAAGGTTTTTCTTTTGGATTGCGGGTTTTATACATATCAAGCGCAGCAAGTCTTTCTTGCATACGATAACGCTCTTTGTCGCTAATATTAGTACCACAGCTATTCTTTACATCTAAGGCAACAGCCTGAATCAACTCATAGCTATTTGTGTGCTTATAGAGTATCCACTTTTCACGTTCAACCATTATGGGCATTTTATTCAACTCCTATCAATTCTATTATTCTTTCCATAAGGTGTGGAGGAATTGCTTCACCGATAATCGTGCGAATAAATGTATCAGTAGAGCCTTCGGGAAAATCAATATCCTCTGGTATAGACGAAACAATAAATGTTTCAAGTAGTGTAAGCACTCTCGGATCGGAATATGTCCCGTCTGCCTGCAAATATCCTGGGTGTACATTATTGTGGGAGCTTATACTTCCACAGTATGTTGTCCGAGCTGGACAAGGCTGATCCCAAACCATTCGCTTAAAGGTGTTGTGAAAGCCCTTAATTCTGGTGCCATCTTCTTTTTTAGGATAATAAACCTCATTTGCAATAGCACTTTTTCCTGGTTCAGTATGTCGCATTGCTAATACTGCTCTGGGGTTTTGTGGCTTTGCAAAGTGCCATTTGATACCTGAATCTTCACCTGGCTCCAACGAGGGTAAGTGACCGATAGCTTCTTTAAGTGTTATTTCTTTTTCTGCTTGCGGCCAAGCCCAGTGCAGCTCTTTTTTCCACATCTTTATGATAGCACGAGGTCTTGATTGTGCTATGCCATAGTCTTTTGCATTAAGCACTTTGATCTCAATATTGTAAATTTCGCTATACTTTGACCGTAATATTTGTTCAAGTGTGTAATAGCTATCCTCATAAGGGAAAAGCATTTCTATGAATTTCGGAACATTCTCTATCAACACATAATTGAAGTCACAGGCATCAATTACATCAAGTGCTTCAAGGATAAGAAAGTTACGACGATCCTTTTCATATTGTTGTTGTCCCTTATTCTTTCCGAGTGTGCTTAAACCTTGACACGGTGGGGTTGCAATAAGTAGTTCGGCTTTACTTTCGTTAGCAATTTTGATTACCTCATTCTTGATTTCATCGTCTGTTATATCACCGCATATCATTCTTGTTTCAGGATAGAAGAAAGAATAACACTCGGCTCTCTGCTTGACAAGTTCATTAGCAACGATTACAGACACTTTATCCTCATGCACTCTTAACTCGCCAATTCCTGCACTTGAAAACAAAGAAATAGCTTTCATTTTTTTAGGCATCCTATTTCACCTACGATCCTTTCTATCATCAATGGGGGAATTGACTCACCAATAACTTGTCTTATAAGTATCTCAGGAGTATCATCGGGAATACCCCAATCAACGGGCAACGAATTAAGTATCATCAGTTCCAGTGGGGTGAGTACCCTGGCATCAGAATATGTGCCATCTTCTAATAATCTGCCTGGATGAACATTTCTCTGAGAGGCTATACAATCATTTCTTATTGTAATTGTTGGGGCTGGCTCGTCCCACTTGATTCTACGATACGATGATTCATATCCTTTAATTCTTGTGCCATCTTTCTTTTGAGGATAATACACCTCATTTGAAAATGCTGAATGCCCTGTCGGTGTATGTTTCATCCAAAGTATGTTGTTCTTATCGTGCTTTCTTGCAAAATGCCATTTTATATCAGATTTTTCTCCCGATTCTAAAGAGGGCAAATATCCGATAGCATCTCTAACAGTTACTTTGTTGTCAACAGATTGCGGCCATTTCCATTTATCAGATTTAATACACATTTTTATAATAGCCCTAAGTCTTGTCTGAGGAACACCTAAGTCTGAGGAATCTATTACTCTGCCATCTATGTCATATTTATCAGCAAACATATCACTAAGTATTTCAAGTATTGTTTGCATACCGTTTTTGTATGGTAACTGTATTTTCAAAAGCATAGGCACGTTTTCTATCAGAACATACTTAGGCTTTAATTCTTTTATTGCAGAAAAAACATAGGTTATCAAGTAATTACGGTTATCTTTTACCATAGTGTCTTGGTGTCTATTCTTACCTGCAACACTCATTCCTTGACATGGAGGTGAAGCAATCATAAACTCAACACCTTTTGCTTTGTTTATAATATCATCATATACAGCTTTATCAGTAATATCGCCACAAATCATTTGGCAGTTAGGGTATAGACTGCGATACAGGTCAGCTCGTTTAGGGATAAGCTCGTTGGCAACAACAATATCTACACCAATGCGGGATAAATATGTTTCGCCAATCCCTGCACTTGCAAATAGAGATACACCCTTCATAACTATCTTTCCTTTCTACTTGTACCTTATTATTATACCACAATTATTGACGCGCGTCAACCGCTTTTTCCAAAAAAAGAACAAGGCAGCCCACAGCGTGAACCACCTTGTATTAGCTATGATGTAGTATGGAATATGCCCATGTACTATGTGTTAATCTTCCTGAATTTCCTTCATTAAAGCCACTCCGTCCTTGAATCCGACCTTGTAAGCAGCTCTCATCTCAGCGGCGGCGGTATCGCTCACGCAGTCCAGTATCTTGTGGAATATATCGATCTGCTCCTCACTCAGCGAATTTTCAAACGGTATGCAGAGCTTATTAAACTCGTCGGAGAACTCAGCGGCGTGAATATCACCCACACGGAGGTTGTAAATCATATCAATCATTGTAAGCACCCTTTCGGTAATTATTCAGCTTGCTGTACCTGTCTTACAATGTTTGTCTGAAAACTTCTTTATGCCTACTGTCGTAAGTCTCAGGGCATGAAGCAGCTTATGGCTGGTCTTGGTCTGATCCTTCTCGCTATCATTCTCGTACCTGTACTTGAGGGTATGATGACGGGTGCGGTGTAATCTGACACACGGCTAATCAAGGA
>CANQJW010000079.1 GCA_947624345.1 uncultured Clostridia bacterium
AAGGAAGGCAAAACATTATATCATATTTTTTACTTTATTTTTTATTAAAAATGGGTCACATCTATTTACAACGCAGAGTAAATATTACGGTATTACAGCGCCCTGAACTTGACTAATTCTCAAAAAGATAGTATAATATAATGAAATGACAAAAATATATATTTAATTAGAGAGAATTAACACACTAAAAAAGGAGTGAGTTAAGTGTCGGAGAGTAATGTGAAAACCCCAAAAGAAGCTTTAAAGAAACAGTTTATTAAAAACAATGAGATTGATCCAAAATATTATGATATGTTCGGTGTTAAAAGAGGATTGAGAAATCCTGACGGAACAGGAGTTATGGCAGGGGTCACAAATATATGTAATGTACACGGATACATAGTAAACGAGGGAGAAAAAGAGCCAGTTGATGGAAAGCTGTTTTTCAGAGGATACAGCATTAACGATCTGGTTAATAATGCAGTAAAAGAGGACAGATTCGGATATGAAGAGATAGTATTTTTACTTCTATTCGGCTCACTTCCTACCAAGAATGAATTAAGTGCCTTTTTAAAGCTACTTGATGCAAATAAAGAGCTGCCAAATTCCTTCTTTGAGGATATGATATTAAAAGCCCCGTCAAAGAATATTATGAACAAAATGGCGAGATCAATTCTTGCGCTTTATTCGTACGATGACGACCCTGAGGATATGTCACCTAATCATGAGCTTTCAACAGCAATATCTATCATCTCAAAGCTGCCGAGCATAATGGTTTCGGCATATCAGGTTCAGCAGAGAAGCTTTTTCGGAGAAACAATGATAATGCATCCTCTTATCAGAGGGCTTTCAACGGCTGAGACGATTCTTTCAACTCTCCGTCCGGACAGGAAGTACACCCACGAGGAGGCTATGCTATTAGACCTTATGCTTATGATTCACGCTGAGCACGGGGGAGGTAACAACTCCACCTTCAGTTGTAGGGTTCTCACTTCTTCGGGAACAGATCCTTATTCGGCATATGCGGCGGCGATTGGTTCGCTAAAGGGTCCTAAGCATGGTGGAGCAAACGCAAAGGTTCTCGAGATGCAGAAATGTGTTGAGAAAAATGTTAGCAACTGGGAAGACGAGGGCGAAGTTGCTGACTTCCTGAGAAAGATAGTCAATAAAGAGGCTAACGATAATTCGGGGCTTATTTACGGTATGGGTCACGCAGTTTACACCAAGAGCGATCCGAGAGCGGTGATATTAAAGGCTAATGCCAAAAAGCTTGCTGAGGGAACTGAGTTTGAGAGCAAGTTCAAGCTGTTAGAAACGATTGAGCGTTTATCTCCTGAGATTTTACACGAAACAGGACGCAGCAAGGATATTTGTGCGAATGTCGATATGTATTCGGGACTCGTGTATCAGATGCTCGGCATTCCGCAGGATTTGTTCACCCCGCTGTTTGCGGTTTCAAGAATGGCAGGTTGGTGTGCACATAGGTTCGAGGAGCTTGTGACAGGCAGACGAATTATTCGACCTGCATATAAATCGGTTCTCAAATCAAAGGATTATGTTCCGATAAGTGAGAGAACAATCACCACAAAAAAGAAATAGTTTATACATATCAGAAAGGGCGTTCAGGATTAACCTGAACGCCCTTTCTTGCCTCTAACTTCTAACTTCTAACTTCTAATCTCTAGTAGGGTTTGCCGGTCACTATGCCTAGGAATGAAACACCCCAACAGGATGTACTTCATTTTGTATCTTGGTTGAAAAATTTGCAAATCCGCTGTCGCTAATTAAAATTGCACGCCTTACGCAGGCGTAGCCATACCGTTCTCTTAGGCGGTCAACTGTCTTATTTAGATTATCAAGCTTTTTGCTTTTCTCTGAATTTTCAAAGACAGATGTCTGATAGTTGGCACAGGTATCAACAAGATCAGAAACGCAGATTGAAATCGCACGGATAGGGTTTCCTGCCGCCCAGTTGTAGGATTTTTTGTAAAGGGAAAGAGCGATGTTAGCTATCTCATAAGCATCATCTGTGGGAATGTGCAGCTTAGTCTGCTTTGAATAGGTGTATAGCTTGTTGTTTTTTACCGAAACGGAAACCGTACCGCCCTTTGAATGAATGGCACGAAGTCTTGATGCAACGCTCTCAGCCAATGCAAATGTGATTATTTTCATATCGTTATCGTTTTCAAGGTCACGATATGAGGTCGTTCCGTTGCTCACAGACTTGACTAGAGGCTTGTGGACGTCGGACTCAACAGGGGTTATGTCAAGCCCGTTTGCATAAATCCAGAGATATTGTCCCCATTTTCCCAACCAGCTTTTAAGCTTTGAGATAGGCGTTTTGGCCAGTTCGCCGATAGTGAAAACGCCCCTTTGATTGAGCTTTTTCTTTGTGGCACGTCCGACATATAAGAGCTCTCCGACATCAAGAGGGAAGACCTTTTCCTTGAAGCAATCGTTGCCGTCATATGAAATGACAGTGGTTGCATCAGGCTTTTTCATATCAGAACCCAGCTTGGCAAAGATTTTGTTAAAGCTTACCCCGATTGAAACGGTAATGCCGAGCTCTGATTTCACCCTTTGCCTTATCTCGTCGGCGATGATTTTTCCATCCGCCTGTTTGCCGTCTCGCCAATAGCCTGTTATATCGATCCAGCATTCATCTATTCCGAACGGCTCGATTTTATCGGTATAGTCTGAGTAAATTTTCCTTGCCGCCTTTGAATGTTTGAGATATTCATCGTAGTGAGGCGGAACGGTAATAAGTTCAGGACACTTATTTTTCGCCTGCCATATAGGCTCTCCTGTCTTAACGCCAAAGCTCTTGGCAAGCTCATTTTTTGCAAGTATTATCCCGTGGCGTTCCTCCTGATTCCCCGCAACAGCAACGCACTTTCCCTTAAGCTCAGGGTTTAGCTTACACTCGATAGATGCGTAGCAATTATTCATATCAATGTGAAGAATTACCCTTTCATTGTTATTCATATTCGCTCATTCCTCTTTTCAAATTTTTCTCTTTGTAAGGTTCTTAAATCTTTCGCAAAAAGAACATTAGTTCTATAAGTTTATTATAGAACATTTGTTTCTGTTTGTCAAGAACAAATGTTCATTTTTTTAAAAATTTTTTGAAAAGGGAACGAATAGCATTTATAAGTAAAAACAAAAAAGCAGAAGCCTTTTAAGCCTCTGCTTTAATCGAATTCTAATTTAGTTTAAGTTTAGTTTAAGTTAAATCGCCATAATGAAAATTCTTATATAAATCGGTTTGCTCAACCTCAAGATTTTCATAGACCTTGTCTAAAACCTTGTTTACAATATAGCCATTATAAGTCTCAGCGAAATAGTCTACATTCTTATTGATATATTTCTTATCCAGCGGAACACGCATAATAATGTGATAACCTAAGCTGGATTTAACAACCTTGCTCATTTCATTTTCATCTAATTTCAATGCCGCCTCAAGATAGTCCTTATCATATTCATAATTCTCGCCGACTAAAACACCCTTAGGATAGCTCTCATACAAAGAATCATAAGTGTAATCTTTCATAAGAGTATCAAAATCAGCACCTGAAACAAGCTGGTTATAAATATCGTCTGCAACCTGTTTTGAGACCTTTTTAGCTTTCTTTTGTTTCTTGTCGCTCAGCGAATTAAAATTATCAGTAATCGCCTGAGTTTTTTCAGGATTTGAAAGCTTATCATAATCCTCGATCTTGTTTTCGGATAAGACTTCATTAGAAATCTTTTCCTCAGACCCAAATGGAATAAATATCTGTTTCACCTGATAAAGCTCTTTTTTAGCTGTTTTATAAAAATCATCTTCAGGAACGCAGATATGATCCTCAACCTTATCAGCCAGAGTTATATATTTAAATGCTATATCAATATATTTTTCGGTGATATAATTTTCCTGCAAATAAGATTCCAGATCGTCGCCCTTGTCATCCTTAAAGTCTTTGATACTCTTTGCAATGCTTTTTTCATCTTCCTCGTTGAGGGTAATGTTATTATCTTTAGCATAGCTTGCATAAACATAATAGCCGTCGCCCTTTATATAGTCGGCAAGAATCTCTTTGAAAGAATTGAATTTGCTGTCAAGCTCGTCACCGCTTAAGTTTTTAAAGGTATCCTCAGATATGCCGTAGCTTGGGCCATAGTTGTTTAAAAACTGATAATAGGCCGATCGAAGTTCATCAAAACCAATTTCCAGTCCGTTGATTTTTAGAAACACCAAATCATCGGTGTCAACTTCTTTTCCGTCAATTTTAAATGACGGAGTAATCGGTGTTCCCTCGACAGCGTCATCGGTTGAGCTATTTATCTTTGAGCCGTTCATCACAAACAATGCCAATGCGACAATCACAAGTGACAATACAACAACGATAGGTGTCACGACCTTTGAAAAAACATCAGACTTTTTAACATCAGCATCATCAATATCTTCGCTGTCATATGAAAAGCTTATCTCGCTGTCGTTATCGGTTGAAAGAATATCCGTTCCCTCAGCATCAGCTTCAAGAGTATCAATTTCATCAGTATCAGATTCAAGAATTTCTGTTTCAGCTATATCTGAAAGATTGTCGGTAGCCTTAATATCGTCGCTCGCATTTTTGCTGTTCGGGCTTTCATCAGCTTGAAGATCATTATTCAGAATATCCTCTTGAGTTTTATTATCCATAGTATTTCTCCATTCGTTGATAGTAACATTATAAGCTTTACGGCAGCAATCTGTTTAAATCTCTCGGGAACATAGAGGTTTCACGAATATTTGAGTAGTTGAGAAGCTTCATCAAAAGACGCTCAAGACCTATTCCCAAACCGCCGTGAGGGGGAAGTCCATACTTGTGAGATTCCAGGTAGTTTTCAAAGTCGGCAGGGTCAAGTCCCTGACGTTTCATTTTTGCTACCTGCTCGTCATAATCGTGAATTCTCTGTCCGCCGGATGTAATTTCCAGGCCTCTGAATATAAGGTCAAACTTATAAGCAGCTTTAGGGTCGTCTCTGTCGTCCATAGCATAGAACGGAGGCTTAGAGCTGGGGAAGTGAGTTATAAAGATAAAATCGCTGTCATACTTTTCTTTTGCGTATTTGCAAAGATTGACTTCGTCCTCAGGGTCTAAATCGAATTTTGTAGAAACATTTTTGCCCCGCAGAAGCTCGATAGCGTCAGAAAATCTTATTGACGGAATGTCCTTAATATGCGGAATATCAGCATCAAGAAGCTTGATTTCCTTAGCATAGTTTTTCTCGAGATATGCAAAAATATGTCTCAGCATTGCTGTTTCCATATTCATAACATCATACATACTGTCGATATATCCCATCTCAAAATCAAGACCGATATACTCGTTTATATGACGTGATGTTGCGTGCTTTTCAGCTCTGTAAACAGGGGCTATTTCATAAACTCTGTCATAGAAAGCGATAGCAGCCTGCTTATAAAACTGAGGAGACTGATTCAAAAATGCAGGGTGTCCGAAATAATCTATCTTGAAGATGTTTGCACCGCCTTCTGCGCCCTGAGCAACGATTTTCGGGGTATGAATTTCAGTGAAGTCATTCATTCTCATAAACTCGTGCATTCCCTGGACAAGACCTTCCTGGAGTTTGAAAATAGCACGCTGATAAGGGTTTCTCAATGAAACGCTTCTGTTATCAAGATTGACATCAAGGGTGCAATTAAGTTTGCCTTGAGAAATCTTGAGAGGGTATTCCTCTTTAGGTTTAGATATAAGCTTTATTTCACTTAGAATGATCTCAATGCCGTTTTGATCGCGCTTATTTTCATTGACAGTACCCTTAATATGAACAAAATAACCCTCGTGCAGACCGTCTATACTGTCCTTGCAGTTATCCTTATTATATACGGTTTGAATAACGTCTCTTGCTGTTCTTATAACCACAAACGAGATGCTTCCCATTGATTTAACCTTGTGAACACAGCCTGAGAACTCAACCTCCGCACCGATATTGTTCTGAGCGGTTTCAACGCTGAATTCTTGCATTACGTTTTTGCCGCTTATCACAAGAAGCTTATCATTGTCAGCCTCTGTCTGAGGTGTGAATTTATCGGGATTCTCATACTTAGAAAGCTTTGAAGTATCAGTTCTTGCATTGTCATCGGACTTATCATTTACTTCCTCAATAGCAGCAGCCTTTTGCTCTGATTCATCTGATTTCAGCTTTCTCTCCAGAATTTCTTTTATTACCTTAGGCGTACCTACTCCTTTAAGCGCCTTTGTACATTTTCCCATAAAGAAGCCGAATACCTTTGTCTCACCGTTTCTGTATTGAGCAACCTGATCAGGGTTAGCACTCAGAATTTCATCAATTCCTGCTTCAACCTTTGAGTTATCAAGCTCAATCAAATAGCCGTTTGTCTTTATGATCTCAGCACATGGTTTTCCAGTTTCGACCATCTCTCTGAACGTCTTGTTGGCGTCGTTTAAAGAAACCTTTTCCTCGTCTGAGAGCTTAACCAGTTCGGCAAGATCTTCAGCTGTGAAATTGAGATTATCCAAATCAATTTCACCGAGATTTAGTCTTCTCATAAATTCACGCAGAATAAATGCTGCTATACTCTTTGGATTGTTATATGCCTTCACTGCGTTGTCAAAGAAATCAGAAACGACTTTAGACTGAATCAATATTTTAGCGTCTGTTTCGCTTAGCCCAAAACTCTCTACATATCTTCTAACTCTTTTGTCGGG
>CANQJW010000080.1 GCA_947624345.1 uncultured Clostridia bacterium
ACTATCGCAGACTTATCTAAAACTGCATCCATAAACTCTTTTACAACATCATCAAAAGGAAAATCAACATCCAAATCGGGCTCATAAGGTGCTCTTAAGCCTACGCCTATAACAATTACAGGGATTTTAAGCCTTCTGATCAGTCTGGTAGTAGATTTTAATGCACCAATATAATCTTCTCTGAACGCATCAGCAAAAGGTATTACAAAACAATCATATTTTTCATTGATTGAATCAATTTCCTCTTGTGAATAATCAAGTCTGTAATGAGTTGAAACGATTTTAGTACCCTCTGTCATCAGTGCTCGACAAACGCTGTGTGCATATATTAAGTTTCCACTGTCTCCGCCTATTGAGTCATCAAATATAACTCTGCTTGGATTATACCTATTAAAGGGCATCACACCCGATCTCATCAAAATCTTTCGCATCTTCAAACCTCTTTCATAATTTTATGGATATATATGTTTCAGTTTTAAATTAAGTTTTTCATACGCTTATTAGTCTCAAGAGCATCGCCGAAAACCAGCTTTAATATTCGCTCAGTAGCGTGTCCGTCGCACGAACACATAAACTTGTTTCTAAAATCTATTACCTGCTGTTTATCAAACATAGCATCTATATTCTTAATATAGTTTATTATCTCTTCATTTGTTTCATATACAGGACCAGGTGTTAGCTCGTCATAATCATAGTAAAATCCGCGCCAGTCGTTATATTCGTCTATATCGTAAGCAAAGAAAATCAGTGGGCGCTCAAACAGTGAATACTCAAATACAAGCGACGAATAGTCAGATATACAGATATCTGCAACACACAAAAGCTCATCAATTGTCATATCCTCTGTCATATCACAGGCAAAGCCTTTATACTCATCAGCTACCTCAGGTCGGGTCCTTACAAACGGGTGATGCTTGAATAACAGAACATATTCATCCGACAACTCTGCATAAAAAACAGCCAAATCAATTTTATTAGGACTCTTTGCCTTCCTGACTCTGCCTCTGAAAGTTGGTGCATAAAGTATAACCCTTTTATTCTTCGCCGAAGGCATAAGGTTATATAGCTTATCATAAGCGTTCTTTATTGTGTCATTTCTGAAAAATGTATCTGTTCTTGAAACACCTGTTGCAACAACCTCAGTATCCTTGTCCCCAAGCATCATGGCTTCTTTATAAGCCCAAGTAACCTCAGGAGAGCTGACAGTTACATAATTCAGATTTGCATAGAACGGAAATAATTTCAGCAGCTCGGCATCAGAACCGAAAATCAGATCGGCAGTAGAAAAACCGAATTTTTTGAATGCTCCGCAGGCGTGCCATAGTTGTATTGCTACGGTTTCCTTTCTCTTGTTAATTGCACTGAACGGCCTTGATGCCTCGTCTAAGAATACATACTTTGCAGTTGCGACTTCCTTTGCCATATCTATGCAGTTTTGTTCGAACTCCTCTTTAGTTGAATTAATCTCATTCAGCATACAAACCTTTAGATTGAAATCATACTCATTTTCAAGGGTTTTATATATCTCATCGAAATTGTTTGATAAGGTATTATATCTAGGCTCTATGAATACAACCTTTTTTTCATCAATCGGCAAATCACGACAGCTATCGTATGCCTCAGGAATAGTGTGATGGAGAAACTCCTCCAAATGAAGCCTATTTAAAGCTTTTTTTCTCTCTTTTCTCTTTTTCTTATCATAGGCAATAATCTGCTTTACAGGCGGGAGCTTTTTAACCTTCCACCAAACCCTGTTAAGCCCGATAGCCCTTATAATACTCTTTATAAAACCCATTTAATTTATCTCCTTAACCGCTTGATCCTGCTCGCCTAAAGCTAAATCTATTATACGGCTTGTAGATTTTCCATCGCACGAACTCATAAATTTATTTTTGAAATCAATAATTCTTTGTCTGTCAAAACTCTTATCAATGTTCTTTATATAATCTATAATTTCCTCATCAGTTGTGAAAACAGGTCCCGGCGTAAGCTCGTCATAATCATAGTAAAATCCACGCCAGTCGTTATATGATTCTATATCATAAGCAAAGAAAATCAGTGGGCGCTCAAACAGAGAATACTCAAAAACAAGCGATGAATAATCAGATATACAAATATCAGCCACGCATAGCAGATCCTCTATATCGCATATCTTTGACAAATCTTTTGCAAAGTCGCTGTACTCTTCATCGATCAGCGGTGGATTTTTAACATAAGGATGATGCTTTGTTATAAGGACATATTCATCACTGAACTGCTGATAGAACCGTTCTATATCGACTCTTCCTGTTCTTGCACTTCTTACCTTGCCCCTGAATGTCGGTGCATAGAGTATTACCTTCTTATCCCGTGCATTCGGAAACACTTTATATATACGCTCTTTAGCACCATTTACAAAATTATCTTCATAGAACAAATCTGTTCTTGAAACGCCTGTTGGAACTACCTTACTGCCAAACATTTTGCTGTTCATAGCCTCTTCATAAGCCCATATAATTTCAGGACTGGAAACTGTTATATAAGATATATTTTTGTAATAAGGATATTTAAGCATTCGCTTTTCAGAGTCTCCGAACTTCAAAAGAGCAGTTGAAAATCCGAATTTTTTAAAAGCTCCGCAGGCATGCCATATCTGAATAAGCCTTGTTTCTTCTCTTAAGCTTACACAGCTTGTTATCTGACAAGCATCTGTAACGAAAGCCGCTTTTGCTGTAGCAAGCTCCATTATACAAGCAAGACCTCTTTTCAGGCAACCAAACACTCCAACTACGGTTTCGCCCAGATACTGATAGGAAATCTTTAAATCTCCCCTTGCTTTTAGCTCTCTGTCAAGGACTGCATAGCTGTCTGTCAACGTCAACGAGCGAACCTCTATAAGCAAAACCTTTTTATCGTCAATAGGCTTTCTTTTATAGAAGTTATAAGCAAGCGGATAGATAACCTTAAGCGTTACAAATTTATATATTCTTGATGCCGCTTTGTTATAATACTTTTTAAATACCCTTTTTATTTTCATAAATTCATGTCTGTCCTGTTCTTAAAATTCGCTTTGGTATTACTCTACTCGTCCCAGATCATAACGGTTTTTCCGATAAGCTTGTGAATATCCGTTTCAAACGCATATGCTATATCCTTAACATCACGGACATTTATTACCGTTCCCACGATGTTCTCAAGATAAGACACTACTTCTGGCTTTTCCTTGTAAAGCTCAATAAGTCCTACAAAGTCTTTTCTTCCGGATCTAGAGCTTCCGAAAACTGTCAGGCCCTTTTCAAGTATCATTCTTGTGTTTATCGGGGCTAAGTCCTCCGAAACACCGAGAATAGAGATAGTTCCTTCAGGATTTATATAATCAATTATCTGATTTATCGCTTTGTGGGCGGCTCCTCCGCCAACGCACTCAAATGCGTGGTCAAGATTTAAATCATCAGGAATCCTGCTTATATGATATGTCTCGTCTGCAAAGGTAAAGTCATTCATCTTTGACTCGTCTATTCCGAAAACATACAGGTTTATCTCAGGGTATAGGCTTTTAATAAGCAGAGATGTTATATATCCCAGATTTCCGTCACCCCACACGCCAATATTGTTTCGCCTTTTGTGTGAAAATCTGAAAAATCTGTCTATTGCATGATAACTTACGCTTACGATTTCGGTAAAAGCTGCAACCGTCTTGTTTATTCCCTTAGGCAGCAGAACAAGCCTGTCCGCAGTGGTTTCAATATACTCCTGCAAAAAGCCGTCAAATCCGCTGGCTCTGAATTTGCTTGAACGCAGATAGTTTTCTGCAATAACCTCATCAACCTCTTCGGGAACATTCGGTATCATAACGACCTCGTCACCCACATTGAATGCTCCTGTCGGGTCATATACTACCTTTCCTATTCCCTCGTGAATAAGCGCCATAGGGAGCTTCTTTGCCAGAACTTCTTCGCTTCTTGTTCCCTGATAATATCTTTGGTCAGCATTACAGATTGACAAGTGTGTTGGTCTTACTATAACATGCTTGTCATCGAGTGTAATATCCTTAAATAATATATCTAGCTGTCGTGGTTTTTTAAGCTGATAAACTGTATTAAGCATATTACTTTACGCCTCCTAACAGAGATTCGGCAACCCTTAAATCATACGGATAGGTTATCTTTATATTAAATACTTCTCCGTCAACTAAGTGTATCTCCTTACCCTTTAACACCAGTATCTTACAAGCATCTGTCAGAACTGTCTTTTCGTCCTCGCTTAAAGAGTTATAAAGCTCTCTGAGCATCTTTGCCTTAAAGGTCTGTGGTGTCTGTCCCTGATACATCTTTGAACGGTCAGGAATTTCAGTAATAAACTGATTGTTCATACTCTCAACAATTGTGTCAGTTGCAGGGATAACAGTATCACATGCACCAAACTCTTTTGCATACTTCACATTTTCCTCTAATATTCTGTGAGTGACAAACGGTCTTACCGAGTCGTGAGTTACAATGATAGTCTCCTCGTCAAGACAGCCCTGCTCGTCAATATATTTAATCGAATTCATAATAGTCTCGTTTCTGGTTGAACCACCCTCTAAAACAACAACATTATCGCAGTTCGGTATAAACTTCTTGATCAAATCCTGTGTGTGGTTTATCCACTGCTTTGGCGACAGAACCAAAACCTTGTCAAACTCCTGACAAACAACGAATTTTTCAATCGTATGAATAATAATAGGCTTTCCGCCGACTTCCATAAACTGCTTTGGCTTTTCGACATTTCCCATTCGGGTGCCCTTTCCGCCGGCAAGAACTACTCCGTAAACATTTTTCATCTTATTGTCCTCCTTGAATTTTTATTTCATTGACAAAATCTATAATTCTATCGGTTGACCTGCCATCGCAGGCAGTCATATATTTTTCCAAAAACTCAGTTGTTTTATTTTCATCAAACTTCGATACAGCGTTTTCAATAGACTTCACTGTAAGATCACCGGGTTGCGTAACTATCTCAGCAGGCAGGCTCTCGATATCATTATAAAAACCTCGATCACGCTTATATTTTTCCAAATCGGGTGCAAATATCAATATCGGTTTTTTGAAGAGTGCGTATTCATATATCACCGACGAATAGTCTGTAATAAGCAAGTCTGCAACAGAGAAAAGCATTTCTGTCGGAATATCAGTAGTATAATCCCCAGCAACCGACTTTTTAATATGTGGGTGTAACTTTGTTACAAAATACCATTCTCCGCTATTTGAAAGCTCGTCTGCCAGTCTTAGGATAGCATCACTTCCCTCTAAATAAGGCTCCGCAGGATTTCCACGAAAAGTAGGCGCCCATAAGACTACCTTTTTACCTTTTGCATTTGGGTTTTCATTATAAAATCTTTTTTTCGACTGAGTTATAAAAATATCATCAAAATAAATATCAGTTCGGCTTACTCCCAATGCTTTGAAAACACTCTTATCAAGCTTCATTGCACCGGCAAAATGCTTAATACATTCTTCACTTGATACAGTTACTAAATCGTAATTCTTATAAACATTACCCTTATAATACTTAGGAATGTCACCAGATGTATCATAACCGAATTTCTTAAACGCACCGCAGGCATGCCATAGCTGGATAACTGTACTTCCCTTTCGCTTATTGCATGCAGAAACAGGAAGAAAATTATCGCAGATAAAAACAAATTCCGCTTTTGCATAAAGCTTCATAAACTGAATTGAGTATATAAGACTTTTCAGGCTTCCACATTGGCTGAAATCGTGATAAAATTCTAAAATCTTAAAATCATTATCATCTCTTATCCTGTCTAAAACATTCTTTAAGCTGACAGGACATTCATTGTGATGAGCATCTGCGAAAATTACTAATCCCTTTTCGATGTTCCTTGCCTTAGCGAGAAAATAAACAAGCGGTAATATGATATTCTGTACAGCCATTTTCAAGCACTGCCTTAAAAATAATTTGATATCATCACCTGCTTTTTCAAGATTTTACTTTCTTTTTGGTTTTATTTTCTAACATAGGTATAGTACATTATACAACAATACTCATCAAAAGTCAACTAATTGGACATTTTTACCACAGCTTTTGCAATAAGGCTTTTATAGCTATTATTTGAATTATATTTTGATAAATACTAAAATTGATATACCGTCTTTTATTATTTACGAATTTTATGCGTTTTAAATAGATATGACGGTTAGAAGCAAGACCGCCGAACCGGCGGTGGCACTCTGCCTTTGGGAAATTTGTAAAATGTTAAAGTTAGCGCAACGGCAGGCTTATCAATTGACAATGAACAATTGAATATAGACAAAAGCGTTCAGGTCGTATTATTGACCTGAACGCTCTTTCTTTTTTACTTCACCTTTACCTTCTTCTTACACTTAA
>CANQJW010000081.1 GCA_947624345.1 uncultured Clostridia bacterium
ACAAAAAAATTAGTGATAAACTAATAATAAATAGTTAAATATTACAAAAAGTCAGGTTTTTAGCCTACCATAAACTATTCAAGTTTGCGAAAAAACTCAGTAAAATTATATTTTATATTATAACTTTTAAAATCTATATTATTCTAATTGCTTCTTTATTGATGTCAGTAGTAAAATAGCTGACAATTTTGATTAGACTTTAACATTTTTTGTATTACTAGCCGCTTGTGGTAATATGAAAAAATGAGAAAGTTACGATATAAAATTTGTGAGTGCTTTGTATCGTGTATATACATACTCACGGAAAAATAAATTTTAAAGGAGGATGTATTATGTTCAAAATTAAAAGGTTGTTAGCAGCAGCCGCTGCTATCACTATGACTGCTGCGGCAGTAACGTCTTCAATGACTGCTGCGGCTCTTGAAGGCGAAGGACAATCATACTCGGGAAATGCTGATTATATCGGTACATATTTAGCGTCCGATTATTTCGGCAATAGTGCATTTCAGGTAAGCTTCAGGTATGAAAGTTTCGATCCCGACGGTACATACGTCGATGAGGAAACCGGTGAAGAAAAAACTATTGACTATAACGACACTTTCCAGTTTCTCGTATTCGATTCGGCATATGAAGGTTGGGATAAAACAATCGCAGGACCAAATGGAGTAAATCTTACTTCACCATTAACAGCGGACGATTTGGATACTACGACAACATACACTGTAACAGTACCGATTGCAACTATTGAAGAAATGTTATCAACAGGTAACAGTCCGTATGGAATCAATCTACAGTTAGGCGGAGTAGGAGATACCAGCGTATATGTTGATACAATCAGTTATGTAGAAGCCCCTGTAGAACCAGGCGGTGAAGTAACTCTAACCGGTGAATGGGTAAAAGGTACAGGCGGAAAAATGACAGTTGAACAAGGTAGTGCATATATAGCAACAAGTGTTGACTATATCAATGTATATAACTTCTCAACACAAGGATTTGTAAACCCAACAGTAGATGTTACTGTAAGATATGAAACAGCTCCTAATGCGTATGTACAGGCGGAGATTCAGACGCAGGACGGAACACAAGTTGCACCATATGTGCCATATGTTGATGTAACAGGAGAATACACTTATACAACAGAAATAGCTACTGATGTTACTTCAATCTTGGCTGTGTATGACGCTTGTACTGTAACAAGAATCCACATCTATGATAACCATGAAGGTGAAGCTCTTGATGTTTCAAATGAAACAGCAAATGAACTTATTGGAAATCTTCAGGCAGGGTATGTACTTGGAAATGCTCTAGACGCAGTAAACGCTCAAGGCGAAGTAGATGAAACAGCTTATGGCAACCCACCAGTAACAGAAAAGCTGTTCCAGGTAATTAAGGCACAGGGCTTTAAGAGCGTAAAGATTCCAATCGCTTATCTGAATATGGTGGATTCGCAGGGCGATATCAATGATGATTACCTCAACAGGATTCAGAAAGTAGTTGACGACGCACTCGATACAGGACTTTATGTAGAAATAAATATCCAGAGTGACGGAAGTCAAGGCGTTGCAGGAAAATGGATCGATATCAGTCTTGAACACGGCAGTGCTGAATTTAACAATGTAGTAACTAAGTTCTCGAATATGTGGACAGAAATTGCAACAAAGTTTGCAAACTATAACCAAGCACTTATCTTTGAAGATATGAATGAGGTTATGATAGAAGGTGCATATGCAAGAGATCAACTAACTGATGCACAGTTTGCAAATGCATATGCAAATATCGTTGAGTTAAATCAGGCATTTGTAGATGCAGTAAGAGGAACAGGTGATGATGCAAACGATGACCGTGTATTGGTAGTTCCGGGATATAACACTGATATTGATATGACAGTTGCCGGATTTGATGAGGGTGTATTCCATATGCCAGATGATACAGCTACAGAAAGATTGTCACTTTCAGTTCATTACTATGATCCAAAAGATTTCACTTTAGGCGGCGATGAGTGGGGTAATACAGACACATGGGATATAAACGGAACATATGGTCAGGCATATATGATTTCTCAATTAACTAAAGTGTCCGGTTATGGAGTGCCGGTATTTGTTGATGAATATAGTGCATATTATAAAAATAATATTCCTGAGGTTGCTGAATGGGTAAGTGCATTAAATGCATCAGCAAAAGAAGTTCAAGCTGCAACAGGAACAAGCTTCTCAACAGCATACTGGGATAATGGAGTTATAGATATTGACAATAAAGATGGTACAGGACTTATTGACAGAAGATTTAATATTGTAACTCAAACAGGTAATACAATTATTGATGCAATTTTAAATCCAACCCCGAATCCATAAATAATAGATAGGAGTATGCTAATGAAAAAAGTTTTAACAGGTTTATTAGCAGCAGTCGTTTTAATAACGGCTGCTGCCTCTAACATTATTTATGGTATAGCTGAAGAAACACCTACTTCTGGAAAATGCGGAGAAAACTCTGAATGGTTTATAAATTCAGATGCAACACTTGTTATTTCTGGTGATGGTACAGTTGAAATTAAAAGTAAACCTTGGAATTTATATTCGAATGATATACAAAGAATTGTAATTGAACATGGTATTGTTTCATTTAGTAATGCAAATTGTTTTAGTAGTTGTAAAAATTTAAAAGAAGCTGTATTTTCATCTACAGTTACAAATCTTAACTCTTGCTTGCAAAGAGGTATGTCTGAATTAAAAGATGTTTGGATATATGCTAAAGAAATGGGGAATACATTTGAAAGTGCTAAGGCTGGTTATCCACAGGCCGGAAGCGGCACAAAGTGGCATATATATCAGAACTCAACAACTGAGAAGTCATTAAGAGATGGTTTAAGCTTGACTGATGATGATATAGATTATATAACAGAAGAACAGAAGTTTCCTGAAATAGAAAATCGCACACCTATTGAATTACCTGAAGTAACAGATACATCAGGACCTGCTGGACTTAATTGCAAATATACATATGATAAGGAAACTAAAATCCTTACTATTTCAGGTGTAGGTTCTATGTTTTCAAATCTTTCTGTAGACCAATGGGGATACTACAAATATAAAGATGAAATAACAGAGGTTGTTATAGAAGAAGGTATAACGTCTATAGATGTTAGTGCTTTTGGACCGTTTGATAAAGGATTTACTCTATATCGTGATCCACCAATCTATTCAAAACTGACAAAACTTACTTTACCTTCATCAGTAAAAAGTATAGGTGATTTCGCATTCTATAAAACTGCATTAACCAGTATTGAATTTTCAGAAGGTCTTGAAGAAATTGGAGATGGAGTTTTTGCTTATACATCATTATCTGGAGATTTGAATCTACCTAAATCATTAAACGAGATAGGTGATAGAGCATTTTACCATACCAATATATCTTCAGTTAATTTAAATGAAGGAATGATATTTGGCGGCAGTGCATTTCGTGATTGTGATTTTATTAAAGAAGTTACCATTCCAAAAGATTTAAGATATGTAATGTCAGATACCTCTAATGCAGGACGCTCAAATGATGGTTTTGCACAGTGTGATTCACTTGAAAAAGTAATTATAAAAGGCGGAGGCACACTTGAAAAATATGGCGGTAATATGGAAAAAGGTGTTGGAGAAAATTTGTTTTATCAATGCCCATCATTAAAAGAAATAATAATAGATTGTGATAATATTGAATATGTAAGTAAAAATAGTTTAGAAGGTCAAGCATTTGATATGACCAACAACCCCAAATTTTATATTTACAAGGGGAGCACGACGGAGCAAACCCTAAAAGACGCAGGATATCTGAATGATGAAAACACTGTATACATAGCTGATTTTTCAAAGCTTGAAACTGCTATTTCTGAGGCGGAAGGAATAGAGACAGAGAAGTATACAGAGGAAAGTGTTTCTGCGTTAAATGAAGCAATAGAAAATTCTAGGGCTGTTTTAGAGGATTTGACTTCAAGTCAAGACGAGGTTGACAATGCTGTAAAGGCAGTAAAAGAAGCGAAAAATGCGCTTGAAGAAAAGAAGGCAGACCCGTCAGACCCGTCGGAATCTGACCCGACAAATTCATCAGATAATAACAACCAGTCACAGTCACCAAACACTCCGGCTACACCGGCACCCACAACGGCAAAGCCTAAGCCTACAACACCGCCTACTGTTAAAACACCGGCAAAGGTAAAAACAGTTAAGCTAAAGGCAAAGAAAAAGAAGCTTAAAGTAAGCTGGAAGAAGGTAAGCGGAGCGGTAGGTTATGAGGTTCAGGCGTCTACTAAGAAGAACTTCAAGAAAAACGCAATCAACAAGGCGACTGCCAAGAATAAGGTTGTTATCAAGAAGCTAAAGAGCAAGAAGAAATACTTTGTTCGGGTAAGGGCTTATGCTACTTACAAGGACGCAAAGGGCAAGATGCAGAAGGTGTACAGTAAGTGGGTTAAGTTTAAGAAGAAGGTTAAGGTGAAATAAATCAGTATAATAGCTGATAATGTGAAAGGAGTATGCTTATGAAAAAAGTTTTAACAGGTTTAGTAGCGGCAGTCGTTTTAATAACGGCTGCTGCCTCTAACATTATTTATGGTATAGCTGAAGAAACACCAACTTCGGGTGAATGCGGTGAAAATGCGACTTGGAGTTTTGATAATAAAACAGGAATTCTCACTATTTCAGGAACGGGAGATATGTATACAAATTATGTTCCTTGCGAGCAGTGGGAATATTATCGATACAAAGACGAGATAACAGAGGTTGTTGTTGAAGAAGGTATAACATATATAAGCGAATGCGCTTTTGGACCATTTGATCCTAAACATACTCTATATCGCAATCAGCCAATATATTCAAAACTAACCAAACTTACTTTACCGCCATCAGTTAAAAGTATCGGTAAGTTTGCATTCTATAAAACTGCATTAACCAGTATTGAATTTTCAGAAGGTCTTGAAGAAATTGGAGATGGAGTTTTTGCTTATACATCATTATCAGGAGATTTGAATTTACCTAAATCATTAAACGAGATAGGTGATAGTGCATTTTTCCATACCAATATATCTTCAGTCAATTTAAATGAAGGAATGGTTTTTGGAGGCAGTGCATTTGTTCAGTGTAACCAATTAAAGGAGGTTACTATCCCAAAAGATTTAAGATATGTAATGTCAGATACCTCCAATGCAGGACGCTCAAATGATGGTTTTAAACAGTGTGATTCACTTGAAAAAGTAATTATAAAAGGCGGAGGTGCTCTTGAAAGTTATGATCCAAAAATAGAAAATGCGATTGGTCTTGGCGAAGGTTTGTTTTATCAATGCCCATCGCTTAAAGAAATAATAATAGATTGCAAAGATATAGAATATGTAGAAAAGACAGAGTCTGCTACAGATGGAACATTTGATATGACAAGTAACCCCAAATTTTATATTTACAAGGGGAGCACGACGGAGCAAACCCTAAAAGACGCTGGTTATTTGACAGAAGAAAATACTGTATACATAGCTGATTTTTCTGCCTTAAAAACAGCGATATCAGAGGCAGAGTTTTTAGAAACAGATAAGTATACAGATGATAGTGTTTCAGCATTCAATGAAGCATTAGAAGCAGGAAAAGCTATTTTAGAGGATTTGACTTCCACGCAGGAAGAGGTTGACAGCGCAGTAAAGGCAATAAATGATGCTAAAAACGCGCTAGAGGAAAAGAAGGAAGAGCCGTCGGACCCGTCGGAATCAGACCCGACAGAGCCGTCGGATAGTTCTGACCCAACAACCCCATCAAAGCCAACAAACCCGACAAACCCAACAGGCGGTAATGTTAAAAAGACAACGTCACCGGCTCAGAAGGCTTCAGAGGCTAAGGCTGCTGCTGAAAAGGCGATAAAGCAGGCTAAAATCGTAAGCCTTACAGCTAAAGCAAAGGGCAAGAAGAAGATAACTGTTTCTTGGAAGAAGGTTGCAAAGGCAGTAGGCTATGAGGTTCAGGCGTCTACTAAGAAGAACTTCAAAAAGGATACAATCAATAAGACAACTACCAAGAATAAGGTTGTTATCAAGAAGCTAAAGAGCAAGAAGAAATACTTTGTAAGGGTAAGGGCGTATACGACTTACAAGGACGCAAAGGGCAAG
>CANQJW010000082.1 GCA_947624345.1 uncultured Clostridia bacterium
TAGGCGAAATGCCCCCCCCCCCCGTTTACAAATACTGGGTAATTTGCGTTGTACATAGAAGTCACTCCTTAAATTTGGTATCTATAATATAACATATTTTGAGGGGGGTGTCAAGTATTTTTCAAAATATTTTTGAAAAATAGCCGCCGAGCCGGCGGTGGCACTCTGCCTTTGGGAAATTTTATAAATGTTCAAGTTAATGCAACGGCAGGCTTATCAATTGATAATGGACAATTGACAATTGATAATTGACAATTGAATATACAAGACAAAAGCGTTCAGGTCGTATTATTGACCTGAACGCCCTTTTTATGCTTACTTAACTTTTACTTTCTTCTTACTCTTAAACCACTTACCATATACCTTCTGCGTCTTGCCCTTTGCGTCCTTATAAGTTTTATAAGCTCTTACTCTTACAAAGTATTTCTTCTTGCTCTTTAGCTTCTTAATAACAAGCTTATTCTTGGTAGTTGTCTTCTTGATTACATTCTTATTGAAGTTCTTCTTAGTAGATGCCTGTACCTCATAACCTGTTGCCTTTGCAGCCTTCTTCCAAGTAACATTTATCTTCTTCTTGCCCTTTGCCTTTGCTGTAAGCTTTGTGATCTTAGCCTGTTTCATAGCCTGTTGAGCAGCCTTCTTAGCAGCAGCAGCTATATCAGCCTTTGAAGATGTCTTTGGCTTAGCTGGAGTATTAGGAGTAACAGACGAACCTTTATAAGTGAGAGTAAATTGTACTTCTACAGTATTTTTAGCCTCAAATATGTCCTTCATCAACAGATCTTTTAACTCCTCTGGAGCCTCATAGTACTCTTTACCATTTTTCTGTACACCAACCAGACCATTACCTGAATCATTATAGACGTTGTAGATATCTATTCTTAAATTTCCCTTATTCTCAATATCACCGAACATGATATCTGCATCGTTATATGTGTATATAACCTTTCCGTCTGCTAAGATAGAAAGATTTGTGACGTTCACACCGGCTTTTCTAGCTATTGCTCTTTGTTCAATTTCAGTTAAACCTGTTGAACCTATTGTGTCTGCACCTACATCTTTTGCATAGCCCATAATATCTACCCAAAGACAATCAACTCCATTAGCCGGAAGACCAATAGCCCAATCTGATTGAATATCACTGGTACCTTTAATACCTAATTTATATGTGCCGTTGCCTTTAATAGGGCCGCCGTAAGTCAAGTTCTTTACGTCAGGTTCACGATGATCCCAACCATAATCTTTATCAGCAAAACCGAGGAAAGCCGTATATCCGTCTTTCGGATCTGTATTGCCCGGTCCCGGAGCTACCGGTTCATCACCCGGATCATCAGGTGAAGCAGGTTTTCCCGCCCAAAGAGTAATTGAACTACCACCTGCAATGTAAGCTTCGTCACATGTGTAGATTACAGAAGCTTTTCCTTTATCGTTATAGATATTAGGAAGTGCATTATCATATCCTGCATTCATAAGTGTTTCATTAACTTCAAATGTGTATGTATCGTTTATAACAATTGAGTTAACTGTAACTGTTACAGGATCTTCAGCCTCGATAATTCCAAGCTGATTAAGTGAAAACTGAGGAACAGAGAATGTTCTTGTGATTGTATAATCGCCGCTGTCAGTAACCTCTGTACTAGCAGAAATTGGTGGTTTACTATCATCAGTAAATGTAACTGTTGTGTTACCGCCGTCTATTACCGTAAAGTTATAAGCAATAGACGTAAATGGTATAGCCTGCTCCGGCGGATTTGGATCGTCGTAAATAGAAATCTTAGTAATAACACCTACGTTTGCAACTGTAGATATATTGAACGCAGTATCTCCTCTGTAAATACTAGGAATCAGAACAGAATCTCCTGACTTTCCGGTTCCAAATTGGTAAAATGCGTTGTCCTCATCAGTAGCAGCAACCTGGAATGTGTCATCGCCTTCAAACTCGATCTCGAAAGTTGGGTTTTCCATTCCACTGATATCGAATTCTGAGATATAGCACTGCCAACTTCCTTCTCGGTCTTGTACTACTGCACCCTTAGCTGTTCCCGGATCAATCAAGCCTTGTTGTTTCTGCCATCGACCTTCCCATTGGATAGGTGCATTATCAGCTAATTCAGAAGCTGATACAGATGTAAATGATGTAATAGCAACAGCTGAAAAAGCCATAATTGCTGCTGTCACACCGCTTAGAAGTCTCTTTAACTTCATTTTAAAATCCTCCTTATAAATAATAATGATATATCATTTCGATACACCTACATTTTATCATTCTTTAGCAAAAATATCAATAGCTTTTAATATACGTTCTTGTTTTTTGTATACTTCATCAAAAGATTAGATGTTTTTTTGTGCAAAATGGTAACTGATTTAATCATATAAAAAATAATAAAAGCATATCATATATAAAACGGACAAGATATCTAAGTTAAACCCTGAGGTGAAAAATAATGAATAAAACCTTTCAAACACTTTTAATTTTTGCAGTGTGCTTAATGCTTATCCCGACATTTATACTGCTTGACAAAGGAATATCAACGCTGTTTGAAAAAAGCAAAAAAGAAACACTGCTTTCAACCAACATCAAAGAGGTGTCAATTCTCGATAATGATACAAAGGATATTGCGGTAATGGATATAAAGGACTATCTGATATGGAATGTTATCGCTCAGATGCCGGCTACATTTGAAAAAGAAGCATTAAAGGCACAAGTGGTGCTGTCGCACACATATATAATGAACCGTTACATAAGCGAAAAGGAAAATCCGACTGAAGCTCTACTAGGGGCAATCATAAGCACCGATGACACTCTCTATCCAAAGAGCTTCACAACCGATGAAGCTAAAGAATACTACGGCGACAAGTATGAAACCGCACTGGAAAATGTTACTGATGCGGTAGAGGAAGTCGCTAATGAGATATGTATTTATGACAATCAACCGATAGTGGTAGCTTATCATACAATTTCTTCTGGACGGACAGAAAGCTCAAAGGATATTTGGGGAGAAGATGTTCCTTATCTTGTTTCTGTCGACAGCACTTCTGATGAAAAGGCAAAAGACTTTTCAAAAACTACTACGGTTTCAGCAAAGGACTTCAAAGAAAATGCTGAAAAGACATTCTCTGTAACACTTTCAGATAACAGTGAGGAATGGATAGAGATTTTAAGCGAAACCGAAAACGGAACGCCTCTCACCCTTTCACTCGGGGGCAAGGAAATTCCGGCAAGCGAGCTTTGCACGGCACTTAATCTTCCCTCCCAACATTTTGAAGTGCAAATAAAGGACGGAAATTTAACCTTCCAAACCAAAGGTATCGGACATCTAGTTGGAATGAGCCAGTACGGTGCAAATTCAATGGCCAAGAGTGGCAAAAGCTTTAAAGAAATTTTAGATTACTATTTTCCGAAAACAGAGATTCTTAGTCTGAAATAAAAATAAAAAAGCTGAACCGTCCAATTTTGATCGAACGATTCAGCAAGATTATTTATTTTCCTGAATACAGATTAAACTACATAAGATTTACCGTCACCTTTGATGATACAACGGCTTTCACAAGGGTTTTGACCGACTTATTCATAACATTAACTGTTGCACCTGAATTGATGTTCTTAAAAGCGTTTTCTCTTATCTGCTTAAGAACCGGTGAAGTTATATTTATAGTTTTCAGCTTTGTGCAATCTCTGAATGCACCCTTGCGAATAATTTCAGCGTTCGCCTTGATTCTTACCTTTGTGAGATTTTTGCACTGCCTGAATGACTGCTTTCCGATGTCTGTGACATTCTGAGAAAGGACAACTTTTTTAATACCGCTCTTGCCCTTAAAAGCACCTGAGCCAATCTTTGTTACCCTATATTTCACTCCGTTATAGGTTACATTATTCTTGACCTTGACCGTTGACAGAGGAACCTTTTTATCAAAGCCTTTTAATGTAACAGTATCATCGCTCTTTATAACATACTTATAGTTGTCAGCTGTGAACGCCGTGCCGACAAGTGAATTTTCCTCAGGAGTTGTCGGAGTCTCAGGAGTAGTCTGCGTTGAGTCGCTTGATGGTTCTGTTGAGTCGCTTGATGGCTCTGAAGAGCCGTCAGAAGGATTTGAAGATTCATCAGAGGGATCTGTAGAATCATTAGATGATCCTGAGGATTCGCCTGATGATTCCGAGGATTCGTCAACTACAGAACCACTGGTCGTAGTCTCCGTATCAGAACTGCTATCTTCAACTGCAAATACTGCTGTAGAAATTGCAGATGCAAAAAACACTGCCGATAAAATAATAGCTAAAATATTTTTTGTTAACTTTCTTTCTTTTGTTTTTTTCATAATAATCCTCCATTCTGTAATTATATACTTATTGTGTGCCATTTTAAGATATTTACAACAAAATCGGTTTGTTATATATATATTTACTGTAAAACCAATTTTTATATAAAGGACTTATATAAAGCTGTTAATCAATATCTTCGTCAATGCTTGCTTTTAAAAGATACAACTCAATTGGTGAATATTTTCCGTTGAAATAGTCAGTATTCGGAAGCTCAACATTGCCTATTTTAGAATCATCTACACACGGCAGCATCAACGAAAAGCTGGTTCCGCTTATACCTGTTTTACATTCAATCCGTCCGCCAAACTTATCAGCAAACTTTTTAACTATTGCAAGTCCTAGCGACTCACGCATTCCAAGCTTGGTGACATTGGAAAAAGGCTCATACACCTTAAACGCCTTGTCGTTGGAAATTCCCATTCCGTTATCTGTAACGACAAACCGTGCATAGCCGTCCTCTTTATAAAACTCAACGCAAATCTGCTTGCGTTCTGAAAGATTATACTTTATCCCGTTTGAAATAAGATTCATAGCGGCTGCTAAAAATCTTCCATAGTCAAGCCTGAGATAAATATTCTTTTCAATCTTACAAGTGAATTCTACATTTAACCTCTTTCTCTTTGCTGAATACTTGACAGACTGAATAAATTCTTCTATAAACTCTGATGCGTCTGAGAGCATTATATTAAAATCATCAGCGCCATAGATAAGCGCCTCTTCAAAATTCGCACAAGAGGAAAGAGTTCGATCAAGCACCTTGTTGATATTTGCGTTTTTTTCAACAAGATCATACTCCTCGATATCCTCAAGCCGCTGGTCGATAATACTGGTATTGAAATATACATCACTGGCAGCGTTTCTGAGTATTCTCAAAAACTTCTTAAGTGCGGTTGAGAATAACGAATTTATATTCTTGATCTCCTCAAAAAAACCGTAAAATGTAAATACATACCCTTCAACATTATCTCTGTTTTCATCATCAAAAACAGGAAGTACATCAACCGAGCATACCATTTCGTGCGTTTCATATCTAAGAATCTTTTCCGCTTTTATCGGAAAGTCAGCAGCAGTTGTGTGAGGTTGTTTTTCCTTTTTTGAATTGTCGAAAAAATCTGAGCTATTCAGCTTTTTGGGCAAAACGATGCCTGTTGACCACAAAACATTCAAATCGTCGTCAACTATCGCAATCTTATCTGAGGAGATTGAAAACAAGTTTGTAAAAACTTTAAGCTTGTTACTGTCCATAAATTATCCTTTGAATTATTTTTCTAAATTAAACATTTTACTTCCATTTGTCTGATTTTAATACATTATATCATATATATTCGAAAAAAGCTATAGAAAAAAGAAAAAAGTAAAATTTTAAGATATTTTATTTTAAAATATTTAAAGAGACATCGAATTGATAGTATTATATGAGAACAAAAACATTTTACACAGGATTAGAAAAAACTTACAACAAAAATACACCCTACTATGGTAAAATAAAAGAAAGATAGATGAATACATACATTTCTGCAACAATGAAAGAATACAGTCGCTGCCACCCGTCTAACGGGTGGCTCGCGCTTCGGCTATAAGCCTTTGTTACTAGGCCAGCGTCTCAAG
>CANQJW010000083.1 GCA_947624345.1 uncultured Clostridia bacterium
AAAATTGAAGATGAATACGATTTAAAGTGCTATGAGGAAGCCATTGCAGAACACAGAAAAAATCCTATAACCTATTCCATTGATGAAGTTAAAAAGGAGCTAGGTATATGAGTGGTTATAGGGTAGTTTTTTCTGACAGAGCATTAAGGGAACTGAAAAAATTAGACAGACATACAGCGTCATTGATTATCGGTTGGATCGAGAAAAATCTTGAGGGATGCACAAATCCACGAAGTTTTGGAAAGGGCTTAACTGCTAACAGGTCGGGGCAATGGCGGTATCGTGTTGGAAATTACAGGCTGATTGCCGAAATTGAGGATAAACAGGTTACGATTTTAGTTTTAAATGTTGGGCACAGGCGAAATGTCTATGACAAATAAAGAACATTCACATATTAAAGCCGGCAAGGTTATCCCTGCCGGTTGACTTTTTAGTGAATATATTATATAATCTAGCTATATAGTATGATTTAAGGAATGAAAGCATATGAAAATTTCTACAAAGGGAAGATACGCACTTAGGCTTATGGTCGATCTGGCGGCTAATGATAACGGCGAATATACTTCTTTAAAGGTTATTTCTAAGCGTCAGGGTATTTCAAACAAGTACCTTGAGCAGATTATAACTATACTTTCAAAGGCGGGATATGTAAAAAGCGTTCGCGGTTCGAGCGGAGGATATAGGCTCGCTAAACGCCCTAAGGATTACACTGTGGGTATGATAATAAGACTTACTGAGGGAAGTCTGGCTCCTGTAGCTTGTCTCGAGGGTGAGGAAAACGACTGTGACAGAAGCGAATCGTGCGTTACTTTGTCTGTTTGGAAAAAGCTATATGAGGCTATCAACAATGTTGTTGACAACATCACTCTTGAGGATTTGGTTACCGAACAGAAAAGGCTAAACGGAGAAAACTATGAAATTTAACTATCAGATAATAACAATTTATATTCATAAACCATTTTAAACCACTCCTTAAAGCCATAAAAACACATAAGCAGATATTTTTCAATATTGACGGGATATAAATAAAATATTATAATATTTTATGGAAAATTTTATTATACTTTGATTTATATGTATAAAATAAAGGACGATAAGCTTATGGATATAAATGATAAAAGAATAGCTGAAATGTCTTTGAATAAGCCGAGGAGCAGATATTTGTTTGTATTTTTAACAGCGACTGTAATAATGCTGGCGATAATGCTTCCGCTTATGATTTATAACGGCGGATATTTTTTGTATTACGGGGATTATAACTCACAGCAGATACCTTTTTATAAGCATGTTCACGACGCAGTGGCAAGCGGAGGGCTGTTCGGCTGGGATTGGGGAACTGACTTAGGTTCGCCGCTTTTTACTTCCTATTCGTTTTATAATATAACCAGTCCGTTTTTCTGGGTAACAGAGCTTTTTCCTGAAAGCCTTACAATAATGCTTATTCCGATTTTGCTCTCGGTTAAGACGGGTGTTGCGGCTCTGACCTCATATGCTTATATCGGACGCTTTATCTCAAACAAAAATGCCTGCTTTATCGGAGCGATACTCTATGCGTTCTCCGGATTTCAGGCATATAATGTTTTCTTTAACCACTTTCACGATGCAACGGCATTCTTTCCGCTTTTGCTTTTAGCGCTTGAGATGAACATTCAGGACAACAAAAAAGGCGTGTTCGGATTATGCGTTGCGCTTTGCGGTGTTATAAATTATTATTTTTTCATTGCGGAAGCTGTATTTGTGATAATATATTTTATTATCAGATGTATGGACAAGAGCTTTAAGATAACGCTTCATAAGTTCTTAAGGCTCGGCTTTGAGGCGATCGTCGGAACGCTTATTGCTTGTATAGTATTGGTTCCGTCCTATTATGCGATATGTGATAATCCTCGTGTTGACGAGTATCTTACAGGATCGGATATGATAGTTTATTCTGATAAATTCAGGATACTGAGAATAATTCAAGGCTTCTTTATGATGCCCGATCCGCCTGCAAGGTCAAATCTGTTTAACTCTGATACAGCGCGCTGGGCGTCAATTGCAGGGTATCTTCCCATGTTTTCAATGGCAGGGGTTATCGCTTTTATGAGAGCCAAAAAGGGAAACTGGATGAAAACCCTGATTATCATTTCAATGTTGTTTGCATTTGTTCCCGCACTCAACTCGTCATTCCAGCTTTTTAAGGGAACGTACTATGCACGTTGGTTTTTTATGCCTATACTTATAATGTGCGTTATGACGGCGTCTGCTTTCGACGATGACAACCATTCATCAGACGAGCCTGTTGATTTGAAAAAGGGAATAGTGGCTGTCGGAATAGTTTTAGCCGCAAGCCTTGTGGTATTTTGTCTGCCTGTTACAAACGACAATGGAGAAATTGAGTTTTTCAAGTTAGCTGAATATCCTAAGCTTTTTTACATTCAGTTTATTGTTTCGGCTGCATTGTTTGCAGAGCTTTTAGTTATAGTTTATCTTCTTAAAAGAAATAAGAGTTATGTAAGAAAAGTTTCATTTCTGACCTGTCTTGCTTGTGCAGTCAGTATGATGTCTACTGTTTATTACGGAGTATCTCAGGGGCCTGAGCCGAAAAGCTTTATTTCTATGGCTATAGAGGGCGGAGATAATATAGAGCTTCCGTCATATGATGAAGCGGGATTTTACAGAATCGAAACAAGCGAAAATACCGATAACTACCCTATGCTTTGGGGATATCCGACCATAAGGGCTTTTAACAGTACGGTATCGACTTCCATTATGAAATTTTATAATATGCTCGGAATAGAGCGTAACGTCGCTTCACGACCTGAGAAAACCTATTACGCTTTGAGAAGTCTGCTTTCTGTTAAATATTATTTTGATGAAGTAGACAAAGAGAAAAATGCTTTTGATATGCGTGGGTTTGAGTATGTCAATACGCAAAACGGATTTAACGTTTATGAAAATAAAAACTTTATACCAATGGGTATGGCGTACAACACTTATTTGACCTATGACGAATTTGAAGCTCTCTCGACAGAGAATAAAACAAGAAATCTTATTTCAGCGCTTGTTCTCACCGACGAGCAGATAGAAAAGTATGGGGATATATTGACCCACTATAATATAAATGAGTATAACGGCGACAGCACCTATACTATTGCTTGTAAGGATAAAATGCAAAGGGCAGCCTCAGAGTTTAGTGCGGATAACAAAGGTTTTTCAGCCGGAATAAATCTATCAAAAGACTCTCTTGTATTTTTCAGCGTACCTTATGATAAGGGCTATACGGCTTATGTCAACGGGAAGAGGGTCGATATTGAAGAGGTTGACGGAGGTCTTACGGCTGTTATGTGCAAAAAGGGCGAAAACATAATCCGCTTTGATTTTGAGCTTTACGGCTTAAGAGAGGGAATGATTTTGTCGCTTATGGGAATAGTGCTTCTTTCGGGATATGTTCTGGTATATAAAAGACTGGTCAAACTAAGAAGAGTAAAAGAAAAGGTAAAGTCGGTTGACTTTTATGACGAATAGGGAATGGTGAATATGCATTTAGAGGAAAAAACCATCTCGGCTGAAAAGATTTATGACGGAAAAATAATTGAAGTAACCAGAGATAAGGTTTTGCTTGAAAACAAAAGCGAGGCTTATAGAGAGGTCGTTCATCATACGGGCGGAGTTTGTATTCTGCCGATAAACCAAGATAACGATGTCTTGTTTGTCAAGCAGTTCAGGTATCCTTTCAAAGAGGTCCTGCTGGAGATCCCTGCCGGTAAGCGTGAAGAGGGGGAGGATCCAAAAGAGTGCGGGATAAGAGAGCTAAAAGAAGAGGTTGGCGCAGAGTCAAAAAACATAACCTATTTAGGTAAGCTCTATCCGACGGTTGCTTATGATACAGAGATAATTTATATGTATATGGCTCAGGACCTCAGCTTTGGTGAGCAGGATTTGGATGAAGACGAGTTTCTTGATGTGGTGAAAATCCCGCTCAGCAAGGCGTATGAAATGGTGTTGAATGATGAGATACCCGATGCAAAAACACAGATAGCCATTCTAAAGGCATGGGCAAAGCTTAGCAATTAGTTTTCGGAACATAAAGAACGCCCCTCAAGCATATCTGTTTGAGTGGCGTCATACTTTTATCTAAACTCTGAGAGCGATGAGATTTTCTCGTTGCTCTTTATGTTATATTGATTTTATTATATTATTGTTTTCAAACATTCTGCTCTATAGTCTTATCGAGAACCGCAATTGATGATTTATAAACCCTTACAGCGAAGAAAATACACAGCATAAGCGAGACTGTTTCAGCGATAGGGAACGCACTCCATACAGCGTTAAGTCCGAATAATTTTGACGTTATTATCGCTACCGGAATAAGAACTACAAGCTGACGGGCAACCGATATGATAAGGCTGTATATGCCGTGTCCGAGAGCCTGAAATGTACTGATAATAATAATGCAGAATCCCGCAGGAATAAAGCTTAGTGAAATTATTCTGAGCGCCGGTATTCCGATACTCAGCATTTCGCCGGAAGCATTGAAGAAGCTGAACAGAACCTGAGGGATCGCCCAGAAGATTATAACGCCCACGACCATATATGAAACAGATATCATTACCGCAAGCTTGAATACTGAAATGATCCTGCTCTTGTTCCTTGCACCGTAATTATACGCAACAATTGGTACAAGTCCGTTAGTCAGTCCGAATATCGGCATATAGATAAAGCTTTGAAGTTTGAAGTAAATTCCTACTACCGAAACAGCAGTAGGAGTGAAGCTTATGCAGATTTTATTAAGCAGGTATGTCATAACAGAAGTTATAGACTGCATAATAATCGACGGAAAACCTACTGCATAAATCTTTTTGATTATTCTTGCGGAAGGCTTAAAGCCTATAAAGCTTACATTTATTTCTTTGTTCTTTAATGTGTTAAATACCATTCCCAAAGTCATAGCGACGATCTGACCGATAACTGTTGCAGTTGCAGCGCCTTTCACTCCCATCTTCGGGAAGCCCAATAATCCGAAAATTAAAATCGGGTCAAGTATTATATTTATTATTGCTCCTGTACCCTGCATAAACATACTGTATATCGTTTTTCCGGTAGACTGCAAGAGACGCTCAAAGGTTACCTGCATAAATACTCCGAGCGATACAACCGTTACGATTCTGAGATAGCTTACTCCATAGGCTATTATTTCTTTATCATCAGTCATCGCCGTGAAAAAAAGCTTGGAAAAGAAAAAGCCTAAAATTGCAAAAACGATCCATGTGCAAAACGCAAGGAAAATTCCGTTTTTGGCTGAGTCGCTTGCTTCTTTGAACTTCTTTTCACCAAGAGATTTTGATAAATACGAATTTATTCCGACGCCTGTTCCTGCGGCAAAGGCTATCATAAGGCTTTGTATTGGAAAAGCCATAGATACTGCGGTAAGTGCGTTTTCGGATATTTTTGCAACAAATATGCTGTCTACTATATTATACAGCGCCTGAACAAGCATTGAAATTACCATTGGTAAGGACATTGTTATAAGCAGTCTGTTTGTAGGCATTGTTCCCATTTTGTTTTCCTGAACGGGGATATCATTTTCAGTCGATATTGCTTTTTCAGACATTTATTTTTTCATTCCTTTCTTAATAAGTCTTTTAATTTCTTTATCACATATCAAATCATTATATCACTTTGTGTTGATTTTTACAATTAAATAAGTGTTAATAAATTGTAGTGGTTTTAATATACAAAAAACTTTCCATATGTATGTGCTAAAATGATATGACCCAATAAAAAAGAGAAGTAACTTCAAAATATGGTATAATGAAGATGCCAAAAA
>CANQJW010000084.1 GCA_947624345.1 uncultured Clostridia bacterium
AAAAAAAAAAAAAAAAAAAAAAGCAAGGGGTATTTTACACAAACTTTCGGGAGATTTTCTGTGCAATATGCACAAACGAAAAGAACCGCCGAAAAACAGCGGTTCTCTGACTTCAATTATTCGATGGTTACTGCGACTTTAAGGTCCTGTTTCGCTGCACCTGCTCTCATGATAGTCCTGAGTGCCTTAGCGATTCTGCCCTGTTTTCCGATAACTCTGCCCATGTCGTCAGGAGCGACAGACAGATGGAAAACGATAACGCCCTCTTCATCGGGAGCATCTTCAGTTATCCTGATTGCGGACTTGTCCTCAACAAGACCTGCTGCGATAGAGTAAAGCAATTCCTGCATTTTAAGTACCTCCTGTATTTAATTTGTACTGTTCCGCTTTTTTAGTCTCTTGACTGCGGTAAATATGGAACTGCACCAAAGGGGTACAGTTCCCCCCGGCGGGGCAGAAGGGCGGACAATTTTTTTATTATTATATTGTCTGCACCTTGTCTGCTTTTTGTCTTTTCAGGCTATGCCCTGTATTTTCAGAATACTTTTTACGGTATCTGTGGGCTGTGCGCCCTTTGAGAGCCAGTCCTTAGCCTTTTCAGCGTCTATCTTGATGACACTGGGGTTCTTGGTGGGGTCGTAGTAGCCGATTTCCTCAACGAACCTTCCGTCTCTGGGGTATCTGGAGTCAGCAACGACAACACGGTAGAAAGGCCTTTTCTTTGCACCCATTCTCCTGAGTCTGATTTTAACCATCTGTATCACCTCCTTAAAAGAATATTTCTATATCAAAATTTTAACCTGAAATCTTTAATTATATTTATTATATTTATTATATTCATGTGGGAACTCACGCACCCACGGTTTTTTTGTCGCTCTCTTTTATACTGTCCGTGAACTGTAACACCCCGGCGGTGACGGTAAATTCTCAGCTTTAATTATATTTATTCATAACAGCAAATGGTCCACTATATAAGAACCCGCAACAAGCACCAGTCCCAAGAGCATCATTATTTTGCATTTTTTCCTGCTCTCTTTACTCTTGCCCATTACCAAAATTGAGACAATCAGAATACTGCTTCCTATAAAATTTACAGTCTCAGCGATTTCGTTTTTGAAACTATAATATGAATATTTATAGCGGTGAGTTCTCAGCAGAAAATCGCTGTAAGCAAAGCTGTCCAAAGTATTTTCAGCCTCCAAAAATATCCAAGAGAATTTCGACTAAGGCAGAACCTATCATGAACGACATTCCACCGATTATCAGCAGCGGAAAAACCCGCTGCGGCTTTTTTTCCTCTTTCACGGCAATCCCTATAAACATTGCAACAAACATCATCAAAACTCCGACAAGGAAAACCGCCCCTGCGGCAGGGTGTCTGAAACTTATGTGGACACCACGTCTTCTTTTGAACCTTGCAAGCGGAAAATACGTCATAGCGGGAGATTTCCTCCGCCCTTTCCTGCAATCTTGTCAAAATTCATTCCTGCAAGCTGTTTTCTCGCCTTGCGGAGGTTCATTTTAGCCTTTGTGCCTCCGCCTGTGAACTGCTTGACCATCTTCTGCATTTGTTCAAACTGTCTTAAAAGCCTGTTTACGTCCTCCACCCTTGTGCCTGAACCTTTCGCAATTCTCCTCTTTCTTGACGGATTTATTATTGAAGGTTTCCTGCGCTCCTCTTTGGTCATGGACGTTATCATAGCCTCAATTCTGCCAAGCTGGCTCTCGTCAATGTCGGCATCTTTTATCTTATCTCCCACACCCGGCAACATACTTATAATGGACTTCATACTTCCCATGCGCCTTATCTGTTGCATTTGGTTTAACAGGTCGTCCATATCAAAAGAGTTTTCCTGAAATTTTTTCGTGAGTTTCTCTGCCTCTTTCTGTGACATGACGTTCTCTGCCTTTTCTATAAGCGTGAGTACGTCACCCATGCCGAGTATTCTCGATGCCATTCTCTCAGGGTGGAACTGCTCAAATTCGTCCAGTTTTTCGCCCATTCCGACATATTTTATAGGCTTGCCCGTCACCGACAGAACCGACAACGCCGCACCACCCCTTGTGTCGGAGTCAAGTTTTGACATCAGTATACTTGTTATGCCGACAGCCTCGTCAAAGGCACTTGCGACATTTACAGCGTCCTGACCTGTCATAGCGTCCACGACAAGCATAATCTCGTCAGGATTTGTGACTTCCTTTATGTCCTTTAACTCCTGCATTAGAGTTTCGTCAATGTGAAGTCTTCCTGCGGTGTCTATAATCATAACATCGTGACCGTAGTCTTTCGCATAGGACAGGGCTTTTTTTGCTATCACAACGGGATTTTCCGTACCCATCTGGAAAACTTTCACGTCCGCTTTCTTTCCCACAACTTCAAGCTGGTCTATTGCAGCGGGACGGTAAATGTCACACGCCACAAGCAGCGGTCTGTGACCCTCTTTTTTCAGCAGTTTTGCGAGTTTTGCGGAGTGGGTGGTCTTTCCCGAACCCTGAAGTCCGCACATCATTATGACTGTCGGCGGTTTTGATGCAAATTTTATTCTCGAATTGCCGTCACCCATAAGCGAGATAAGTTCCTCGTTCACTATCTTTATGACCTGCTGTGCAGGAGTGAGACTTGTGAGGACTTCCTCCCCGACAGCCCTCTCCGACACCTTTTTGACGAAGTCCTTTACGACTTTGTAGCTGACATCTGCCTCAAGGAGAGCGAGTTTTACCTCACGCATAGCCTCCTTTACATCGGACTCCGTGAGTTTTCCCCTTGACCTGAGTTTCCTGAAAACAACACTTAGTTTCTCACTCAAACCCTCAAAAGCCATAATTACTCCCTCCCTTTCTACAGATATTGCATTCCTAATTACTATAGCATAAAAAATCCGATTTGTCAAGGGATTTTTTCTGAAAATTCCCGATAAATTCATTTTCCGTTATTTTGCACAATTCACACCTCCGAACTTCTTTTCATATACGCATATACGGAAAATTTCAGATATAACTACAAATCAAAAAGCACCCGCCCTCCCGGACGAATGCCTTTCGTGTAAAACAAATATCTGCGGTTTTTCGTATGACAAAAACAGGATTTCTTATCTCTTTGAGCCAAGCAGTATCGTTTCGCTTACTTTATTTAATTTTCAAAAAACGCTGAAAATACGATAAAATCTGCAATTCAGAGCAAATGCTCTTGTTGTAAATTTCAAGTTTTATCGTAACTTGTTTCAACTTTGTTGAACAAAAGTTGAACTGACAGACATGGCTATCTCGTCGGTATTTAGAGAAAAAACTATAATGATTGGGTTATATTTGAGGAACAATGACTATTCCTTCGGGTAAAGCCGTTTATCCTTACGCCTCCTCATCTATTATTGCAGTTAAATCTTCGACCTTAGCTAATTCCGCTAACAATTTTGAATATTTAATGAGTTCTATTTGCAAATCGTTTAATTCACTTCTGAATGTAAAACACTCCGAAGAGTTATCAAATGCACCTTCCAGCTTTTTCCTATGCCACTTGGCTGTGAAAGGTCTAATAATCTGATTTAATACTACAATTGCAATTTTTGTGAAATTCTCTGCATTTCTGCCTTTGGATTTCAGTATTTCTCGTGTTATTCCGAATATACTATACACACTTTCCAAGGCGGTAGCCTCATCGCCTTCGTCTTGAGCTAACGGTTGCGTTGTTATACGAGTTATCAATTCAACATACATATTCCATGCAGCCGTTTGATCATCTTCAGTAGGAGAAAATTCAAGTTCAGCAAATTTACAATTGAGCTTAATGCTGTCTAATTTCCATTTTCTAAAAATATCCTTAAAATTCATAAACTTTACCTTGCCTTTCGATTTAATTGTCTGCCAGTCTAATTCAACAAAGCGAGAGCTTTGTAATCTTTATCAAAATACCATTTACTTGTCATAGGAGTTATATCATAATTTTCATTTTCTATATCTGTTATCTCAATTTGATAAATCGGTTTAGATGTCTTTACAAAAAAATTAAGTTCATATTTACACCAAACGGATTCCGTTGAGTTTTGTGAATGAACAAATAAAATTGCTTTTGATTGCTCTAATCTTTTTTCGATGACCTTTAATGTTGCTTCTCTAACAAGGTTACGTTTCAAATAATCAGAATCACTTATCCAATCACAATATACATTCTTTCCTTCTGAATTCAATTGAAGAATTAAACGCTGAACCAATTTACTATCTTTGCTGCTATGAGAAATGAAGAAATCATAGTTCTTAATACTTTGTTCAGGTGAATTATTAATACGATATTCAAGTTCATCCGGATCAAGAGGTATTTCATACCTTTGAAAAGCATAATCTTTTTTTAGGTATTCTTTTTTCTTCTTGTTTTGAGTACAAACCTGCATATATTTCTGTTTTCTAAGTTTTGGTTGATAGTTGAAACTTTGCAAGTGGTAAAAGGCAATTTCTCGTAATTGTCTGTTTATTTCTGTATCATTCAATTTGAAAAAGAAATTTATGATTTTTTGATTATAGTATTTCTTTAATTCTAAAAGAATATACATTCTATCCTTCTGTGAGGTATTCTTACGTTCATAAAGCCCAATTAATTGATCTAAAAAATCAGGAGTTACCTGCTGAGTTTTTAATCTCGCCTTTTCTATTTTGGCATTAATTCTTTCGATTTTGGGCTTTCTGTCTTTCCATAGTTGCTGGTATTCCTGATCAACGGTAACTTGGTCATAATTGCCGGAATAATCGTCTTTACATTTTTGTAAGGAGATTCTTTTGAACACCTTAGATTGCTCTATGAGTTTTTCAGGCATTTTCATATTGTAACGAGTTCTACCTTTTATTCTTTTCAGATGCTTATCTTTGATTGTATAGTATTCACATTTAAATTGAACGGAGTTCCATTCGTGGGGATAAAAGTGTTTTAATAGAGCAATTATATCCTTTTTTGAATAGTATTGGGGAAGTATTTTTTTAATGGTTTTTAGCTGATTATCCCACATTTCGCAGATTTCTATAATATCCTGTTCATAGATTCTTTTTGTTACGCCAGACATATCTATCACCAATATTATAGATTGCGATCCATTTGTTGGCGTGAATTATCAATTAAGTGCTTTTTTGTTATTCTTGACTGAAACGCGTCCTCAATCAGCTTGTCAAAATTATTGAGTGCATAATTCCAATCGCAGAATGTTGCATATCCTGATTTGATATTATCAGCCAAACGTGCAGGCATATCATCATAAGAATACTTTTCATCAAATGTTTTGCTTACAGACGGTAGCATAATCCCAATTAGACCAGCGTTTCCATTAATGCTTGCTCTTAACCCGGCATATATTTCCCAATCAACGTGTTTCCGTTTTTTAGTGTTGTTTCCAACCAATACAATGATAACAGACGAATCGCTGATTTTATCTTCACGAATAAGTCTCTTAATGTATTCATCACTGTCATCAGGATCATATTCGCCTGGCATTACAGATTTATTGATTATGTTTCCACTCAAGTTACGATCGATGTAGTTTTTATACTGCTGATCATCATGGTGATAAAAACTTATAAAAACTTTATGTTTTTGATAACCATACATAGTATTTGTCTCCTTTTCGTTGTTATTTCCACTTACAATTAACCGTAATAATATTAGCCGGCACGCCCAAGAACTGAATATCAAATTTCAATGAAGGCTCAACGATAGTTGAAGCATT
>CANQJW010000085.1 GCA_947624345.1 uncultured Clostridia bacterium
GAAGCTATCTCACGCCAGGTCGAACTTTGGAAGCAGACCGATAGTGCCTATCAGAAAGCTGTCCACAGCGGTGATGCTGAGAAAATGCTCGGTTTAGAGAACTGCTTCGTCTATATGGCGAGAGAAATCATCTTTGAGTGTATGGTTTAAATTTGATTGTTTACGGCTGTGCCTTCGGGTGCAGCCATTGTTTTAGCAAGTTACGAGCAAGTTAAATATCATTGACTTTAGGCTATTTCAGCCTTATAATCAGATCATCAGCAAGTTGCCGGCAAGTTAAACTAAGCCCATATTGGAATATACTTCATATATCTCGGAGCAGTATCAGGGTCAAGCGGTTTAATCATTTTTTTATTTACTGCTTCTTTTATCAATCTTGAAACACTACCAGAAGAAGATTCCGGTAATGCAAAACGTTCTCTTAACGAACTGTTTGTTAAGTTCTCATTTTGAACGTATTTTATACAAGCATGGAGATAGCATGACCATAATTTTTCTTCAGTAGAAAGATTGGTAAATGAGATTTTAGAGTATAATGTAACTTTAGTGCTATCCTCATACACCTCAATCTTAGGTGCCGGTAATTGCATTAATTCACAAGCAATTACAATTTTATCCCATCCTGTGCCAAGTTCTTCACAAATTCTAAGAGTTCTCATTAAAGAAGCAAGTTTTTCATTTCTGGATTTCGGAGGATTATCAATAATTCTTTTAATATCAACAAGCGGACAGCCGGAATTGGTTACTTCTATTCTATCTTCAAATATTTCTACTAACGGTCCGGTACCGGAAACAGTAAAATCCTGATGGATTAGCGCATTAGCAATTATCTCTCTAATTGCTATCATAGGATATGCACTTCTTTTAGTCCTTAGTGCAACGCTTATGTTTTCTTCAGATGGAACAATTGCTTCAATATATTTCAATAATCCTTCAAAACCTATCACATAGCCTTTATTGCCAAGATCTTCTTTAAGCATAGATAGTCTGTTATTACCCTTATATTGTACAACTCTTATAGCTTTCCGAGAAATGCGTTCAAAATCTGAAAGTCTCTTGGCAAATAAAACAGCTCCTAAATTAGTGATAGAATAAAGCCCATTATCTTGTTTAATAATAGCCCCTTCTTCTAACATATAATGTCCTACACCTTCCATATCAGAAGGAACAGGTATTTCTTTTATATCGAAATATGCTGTTGTATTCAGGAGTTGTAAGGCATCATTTAGAGTTAGATCCTGCTTTACAGATTGCTCTTCAAATCTAAAACTGCGCAGCTTGTCCCATAACTTCATTTCGAGTTGTGGGTGATCTTTCAGCTTTTTGGTGTAGCTTCCGACTCTGATATAGTCAATCTTTTGAAAAGTAACTGTATGATTGGTAGCCTTGTATATTATAAGTATACCAACATTCAAGTCGTTTATTAAAACTGTATGAAATTCAAATTCTGCATTAGGTGATAATAAACTTCTAAGCCAATTTTCAAGTTCTTGATTTCCTTTTTTCAAAGATTGTAAATCATAATCAGTTCCAACAATTTCATGGGTTTTATCGTTAATTCCCCATATCATATATGCACATTTTTTATCGTGCAATGCTGCACTATTAGCAAGGGCACTTATATCTTCAGCAATCATTTCCGGATTATAGTTATTGTGCTTGAATTCGAGCCACGGAGTTTCATCTTTAATATTGACTAATTCATTTATAAGTAAATTAAGATTTTCCATATATATCACTCCGCATAAATAACTTCCTCATCCAGCACCTTAAGCGCTTCTTGTTCAAGCAAATAAGCCTGATAGCGTTTTTCATTTGCTTGCAGGGCAAGATCGTTGATCTGTTTCTGAACGTCTTGATTTCTTAAAATAGGTATCTCTATCTGTCTTACGTGATTATCATCTATCTCGTCTACAACTGAGCCATAAGTAAAACGTTTAATAAGCTCATAGCCGTAATCTGATGATAAAAAGATAGAAATATAGCCTGCGACATCATTGTTTGCAGGTACAACACGAATAATATGCTCACTTGCTATCCAATTTTTCCAATGCTTTGGGACAAGACAAACTTTCCCGATTGTACCGCTTCGAGATATAAGAGTTGTATTCTCTTGAATTTCAAGTTCTTCAATGATACGTTTATCGTGTTTGCTTTTTGACAAATACTTTTTATTTGATGGGTCTAATTCATACATCTGTTTTCCACCAATAAAAACTCTACCATACCCTTCATCAACATAAACACGCTTAAATCTACCGGGCAGAATAACATCACTGCTAATTCTCTTATCACCCACCGTAGTAACTTCCGCTGCATTCTTTTTCAGAATATCCACAATAGTGTCAACTATCGGCACATGATACGAAGCGTCGGCTCTGCCCGCCATTTCGCTAAGCTTAACACTAAAAGTCTGAACGCTTTTGCTTTCATCAAGAGTATCTGCCTTTATTTCGCTGACAGGCGGCAGATTGAGTTCCTTTACAAGCAGATCCTGTGCCTTGTCAATAAGAGCATTGGATTCGTCCCTTAAATCATATGACCGCATAATAAGGGTATGAATTTTTTCTCTGATTTCTTTCGGTGCATTTGAAATAAGAGTTTCTGCAAGATGCTCCGGTTCTAAATGAGTAATTACAGAACCATATCCATTTGTTTGCAATATAGTATTTCCTATCTTAGATTTAAGATATGTATAAACATAACCTAAATCATAATCATTTTTGAAGGTCACTCTTATTACATCATCAGAAAAAACTTTACCTGAAATGGTTTTTGATACTAATGAAATACTACCTATTGTTCCGGAACGTGTTAGCAGAAGCGTTCCCTCTTTTAATTTGAGTTCATCAATGTCACATTTAGTTAATTTGGAAATATATTTATCTGCTTTAGGATAAATGTCAGTCATCTGTGAGGGAAGATAAAACGGAACACCGTTTCCTCTGTCACAATATATTCTTTTAAAGCGACCGGGATAATAAGCATTATCAATTATACCGTCATCACCCAACAAAACACTACATCCATACTTGTTATCATTCACCAAATCATGTGCCTGTTTTGCCTCAACATCAAAAACGCTTGCTTCAAGCCTTTTGCCACGTTCAACCATTTCTGAAAGCGAAACAGAACACCACTTTACAGGTGCTTCGCTGATTTCTATTTCAGCCTTCGGAGCATTATCAAGTTTTTTTGCTAAATTGTCTACCATGATAATCCCTCCTGTTTCTTCCACTGAGCAAATATCTCAGGAACATCAGGTGTCTGATCATCTTCTATCTTTGTCTTGCGCTCATGAGCAACAGTTTTGTCTCCTGCACTCATTTCATCAAGCACATAGACATTATTCTTCTCAGGAATGAGTATTTCGTTGCCCTCCTTATCACGCTTGAAGATAGGTGTTCCTCTCTTATCATGACCGATTTTCTCAACCATAGCCATGAAAATTCGGAGATCTTCTCCTGAAACAGCTTCTTGGTATCATAGTCCCAATCTTTCTGCGGAAGACCCATCTGCTCTGCAAATTTAGCTTCCAACCGGGTTATAACATGGGTCATAGCGGTGACAAGAAATCCGCCTGTACCGCACGAGCTGTCCAATACTTTTTCATCAACCTTCGGGTTAACCATTTCAACAGTCATTTTCATGACATTTCGAGGGGTAAAGAACTCTCCACGATCGCCACGAAGGTTCGCACCTACTATTTCTTCATAGGCTTTGCCCTTAATATCAATATTGGTATTCAGAAGGCTGTATTTCTGCAACTCACTTACAATATAAGCGAGACTTCTCGGCGCCAGCTTTATTTCGTCATTAGAATCAAATATCTTGCCGTGTTTCTTCTTAACACGCTCGAAAATCTTGCTGATACGCTTCTTAACCGTAAGCTGCCCATCAGGATTTGAACGTTCCTCGGAAGTTGTATAGAATTCCAGAGGGTTAGGAATATTACGCTCGTCTTCTATCTTGCAGAAAATGACCTTTAACAGTTCAAAGAAAGCAGGCTGCTTCTGCAAACCGTCATTTACATGAATATGGTTGTGACAGGTTTTGAATACAAAAAGCAGATTATCATCATATGCATTTTTAAGAGATGTACGCTTAGGACGGTTTATATCATCGAGGTTTCCGTCAGCAGAAGGAATATCGTTATAATCCATGAAGTCGAGCTTCCCCTGATCATTAACGTATTTCTTAAAAACTTCCTTTTGCTTGCCGTTTGTCCACATTCCCCATTCACAATTAGGGCAGGCAGACATATAGGATTTTAACTGCTCGACGCCATCTTTAGCGTTTCTTGCATCAACAGTTTCCTTTTTGCACTCAATAATTATATACACATTCTCTTGCTTCTGTTCAGTGCAATCCTTTTTGAATATAACAATATCAGCTCTTGGTTTTCTTGAGCCGAGCTGAAGCGTATATTCAATCTTTATCTGTGTAACATCGTATTTATGCTCGTTTATCAATCTTTTCTCAATAGTCTGACGGACATATTCTTCGGGTGTATCGTTACGAAACTTACCGTCAACATAGTCACATATTTTTCCGTCAGGTATAGAAATAATCTTATTATCAGCCATTGTTTTACCACCTTTCGGCATATTCACTCCAAGTGGGCATAATATGCCACAATATATATGATAACATATTTCTGAAAAGGTTTCAATACTTATTCGGAAACAAATTTATTACATTTTGTTAATATGGTCATTATAACTTCGACTCCACCGGAATCAAACTCCCCATAAAAAGCAAAGAGCCAAGCAGCAACGCCCCTTAGCTCCGTAGCCTTATTCAACCCCCGTAAACATCTCCTGATAACTCACCCCCGTAAACTCCCTGAGAAAGTCCATATCCGAGAAGTTCAACCCATAATTCTGCGATTTATCCCGATTTTCCATACCCGTGTATAGATAATCAAGTTTCTTCTGAGCAAGATGCTCCGTGCGGAGGGATTCACGGTCAAAGCCTTTTTCTTTTAGGTGATACAGCACGATGCGTGAGAGCTGCACCTGCACGATGCGGTAGCTCTCGGCGTCGGCACAGTGGTCGAGAATGCCCAGAATATCGAATATCGTTTCGGTGTCCTTCAAATGCTCGGTGTCGTACTCGGCTTCGGGAAGATACTCGATATACTTATCATTATTCAGGAACTGTACCGTACAATTCACATAGGG
>CANQJW010000086.1 GCA_947624345.1 uncultured Clostridia bacterium
CATAAAAGCCTAAAATGCTTTCCTCCAAAATTCGATTTACCGCTACAGGCTGCACTTTTCTTTCACAATCTGGAGATGTAATAACAGAATAACGGAATAGTTCTTCTGTAAGCTGACTTAATGCTTCTGTACGATTTCTTATAATCTCAATATACCGCTCCGATTTTTTATTCTGCTCAGTTTTATCGAGTAGGTCTAAATAACTGCTAATAGCTGTAAGCGGTGTGCGTAAATCATGAGAAATATTCGTAATTGCATTTTTCAATTCTATGTCGCCTTGCTGAAAGTGTAGCCGCCTTTTGCGTAATTCTTTAAGTTGAAGATTTATATTGTTAGCAAGGTAGCACATTATTTTATCTTCGGTAGATATTGAAATTAGAGTATTAGTATCGCTCATTAACTTTTCTGAAAGCTCCGTACAAATTTCTTTTGCGGCTTTACGCATGACAAAGATTTTTATTCCAAGCACAATAACAGAAATTAGTAAAATTATGCAGAGCAAAACAAGCCAAATCACGATACCACCTCCTTTACTTCATATCCTTTTTGCTAAAAATCAGAACACCGCATATCACTGTTATTACAGCGAAGAGTGCTGAATATACTGGCAATCTAAATGGGTGGAAAACCGTATTACTTGTGATTTGTAAACATTGTCCCATAGGCATAAAATCATATAAAAATTCTAATGCAGACTGAGAAACCATATCGCCTGATAAAAAAGAAAACACATCAGATATGGATTCTCCATTATAAAAACTGAACACCAATCTCCGAGTTACGCCTGCTATCATGTAACTCACAAGGAAAGTAATAATAGAGATTACTGTTGATATTGTTTTATTATGGATTAGCATTGCAACCATTGTAAAAAAGCCCGCAAACGCAATCAACATCATTATTCCGCTTAAGTAATGTAAAAGAAACAACATTGGATTTATCATATGCCATCCAAACATTCCAATTCCCAAAAGGATTACAATTACACTTGAAATAAGAGTAATAAAAATATTTACCAAGCATACAGTCATAAAATTAGCCAAGTAGACATTTTTTCTTGTGTGTCCCACAATAAGCCTGTTCCTCATCGTTCCATCACTGTATTCTGTTCCGATAAAAATACTGCCGAAAATAGGACAGAAGAAACTAATAATGGAGAGCGGGGACAGCAGGTAATAGTTTATTTGTACGATAGAGTTTCCAACATATGAAGCTTTTTCAATATAATTCATAATTAGCAGGAATACGCTATATCCTATGGTTACAAGCAACCCAATCCAAAAGAATTTGCTTTTTTGCAGCCGTATTCTATTTGCAGATAATAATTTAAGCATTACCGACACCTCCCACAAGATTGATATAGTAATTTTCAAGGTTTTCGTCACGCTCCTGCATAGACATAACCTCACAATTTTCAGCAGAAAGCTTTGATACCAATTCTGTAATACTTATTTCTCCGAAAACATCTGCTTCGGAATCAGACAGAATAGTGTACTCAATTCCGATTTCATCTAATACTTTGCTTAGTGCTTTTACATCTGATACAACCAAGTGAACACATTTGCGGCAGGCAGCTTCCAGTTCTGAAGCACTAATTTCTTTGACCATTTGCCCATTATCAATAAAACCAAAATATGTTGCTAATCGAGATAATTCGTCAAGAATATGGCTTGAAATCAGCACGGTGATTCCATATTCCCGATTAAGTTTTAGGATTATTTCTCGTATTTCTACAATGCCCTGTGGGTCTAATCCGTTGATAGGCTCATCTAAAACAAGAAAATCTGGGTCGCCAACAATAGCAACCGCAATCCCTAATCTTTGACGCATACCAAGAGAAAAGTCCTTTGCTTTTTTCTTACCCGTGTTTTCAAGACCGACCATCTTCAAAACATCTGGTATTCCCTCAAAAGACGGCAATCCAAGAACACGATATTGTACCTTTAAATTATCCTCTGCTGTCATATCCAAATAGATGGACGGTGTTTCTACAACAGCACCAACGCGGCGGCGAGCCTTTGTTATCTCTTTTTGCTTATTACTGATTCCATAAATGGAATATTCGCCGCTTGAAGGTTTCTGTAGCCCGCAAATTAGACGAATAAGAGTTGTTTTACCTGCACCGTTCTTTCCGACAAAGCCGTAGATTGAGCCTTTCGGAACACTCATAGTAAGTCCATTTAATGCTTTGTAGTGACCATAGTTCTTCTTCAAAGAATTTGTTTTGAGAACATATTCCATAGTCTGACCTCCTTTTCTTCGGTGCTTTTACTCTACCGCAAAATCGTTGAGAAAGCCGTTATACAAATGTTGAGATTTTGTTGAGAATTTAATCCTTTTTCATTCTAAATCCAATTCCCCACACTGTTTCTATATACTCTTTACCGTTCATCTCATATAACTTTGCCCGCAGATGGCTTATATGGGTTCTTAATGAGCTTTCTGTACAGTCTGGCGTATCCTCTCCAATAAGGTCAAGAAGCATGGATTTTGATACTATCTGTGTTTGGTTTTGAATTAGCAATTTCAAAATGGCGTATTCTGTTCTCGTAAGACCAGTTTTTTCAGTTCCGATTTTGACTTCGTGCGTATCGGTATAAAGCTCTATATCTTCAAAAGACAGAACTCTTGACTTCCCACATGATTCATAAGTGCGAAGATGTACTGTAATACGAGCCAATAATTCATTCATGTAAAAAGGCTTGGTCACATAATCTACTGCACCGTCCAGTAAAAGCTCGACCTTGTTATTTATATCTGCTTTCGCACTTATAACGATAACAGGGATTCCTTTGATATGCGAAAGAACTTCCTCGCCGCTTAATCCCGGCAACATCAAGTCAAGCAAAACAAGGTCGGGTCTTGCTTGCGACAAAACAAATATGGCTTCCGTTCCAGAATATGCACGGGAAACACGAAACCCTTCATTCGTAAGTGTTTCTTCAAGTGCGTTTCCAATATGTAAGTCATCATCAATTATTAATATGTTTTTCAAGTGATACATCTCCCTTCTCTTGGCTCTTAAATCGTGCATCAGCAGGCTTTTTCGCACCTTTAGGGATAAGCCAAACTCGATTTACATTCAAAACGCCATCAATACGGTTTTCCTTGCAGAGCCGTTGTACCCACCGAAGTGACACATTCCATTTTTCTGCGGCTTCCTGTGCTGTCATATATTCAAACATATTTGACCTCCAAATTCGTACTGTAATATAGTATAGCCGTTTGAACGAACCGTATCAAGTGTGCAAATGTGAATTTTCGCTGCCACAACATAGAGATTAAATCTCTTATTACGAGAGATTTCAGACCGTTCAACCAGAAGTCATATCTCTGTAAAATATAAGAGTAGGATTTTCAGAGAGCAGGTGGTAGCTTATGGATAAAAGGAACAACGATTTTGCCTTTGATTTCAAGCCGATAGGACAGGCAATCAAAGCCGCCCGAAAAGCGCAGGGCATGACCAGAGAGCAGCTTGCCCGTATCATTGATTATGACCCCAGACACCTCCAAGCCATCGAAAACGAAGGGCAGTATCCGAGCTTGGAGCTGTTCATTCAGCTTGTCACGATGTTTGGCGTGTCGGTGGACGAATACATACATACGGACAAAAAGGCGGAGAAAAGCTCCGTCCGCAGGCGTGTGGACGCTTCCCTTGACCAATTAAGCGATAAAGAGCTGTCCGTCATCGAAGCAACCGTAAATGGGCTATGTAAGGCAAAAGAGCCAGAGGAATAAACCTCTGGTTTTTCTTTTGCCCTTTTCTAATATGCGACTACGCCGTAACCATAGATTGAACTGCTCCCGATAGGATAGCTCTGCTGTTTGCAGGCATCCCCAGAGTTACCCTCCACGGTGTAAACCGTTCCATTCTCACATTTCTCCACGATTCCCACATGGTCGATAGAGCCGTCATTCCCCCAATCAAAAAAGATAATGTCGCCGGTCTGCGGCTCATAATTTCTATCCTGCCATTGCCCTTTGCCTTTGAACCAGTTTACGCCGTCCGAACATAGGGAGAATTTCGGGATGATACCGCTTTCCAGATAGCCGCATTGGTCGGCACACCACGATACGAAGCAGGCACACCATTCCACACGCCCGTCAAATCCGTACCAGCTCCAGTAGGGCTGACCGCCCTCATTGCCGAGCTGCGTCAGGGCAACCTCCACGATTGCCTGATTGCCGCCGCTTGTAAATGCCCGTCCGTATGGATAGTACCGAAGCACATGGGCGGGATACTGCGTGTCGCCGTATTTTTCCCAACCTAACCGCTGTGCCTGCATGGTGGAGAACTCCACCGCATTGGCATAGGAATAGCCGCCGTAGTTGCTCTTTGCCCAAGAGATATAGCCATTCCCGAAGTTATAGCCCTGCAAGGCGAGCTTGATATGCTCCATGTCAATGGGGTTTTCCACCTCAGCGGAGATAAGAGCCGCCTTTAACTCCTGTACGCCGCACTGGATAGAATACTCTGGGTCTTTAATCCCGTTCGGCTCATGGGGATACCTTGTGTTAAAGCTGCCCTCCGCCGCCTGCATGGGGTCAAGCCCACGCCCGCCGCTTTCCTGCATCATCACCGCCTTGATAAGCTCCACATATTCGGGGATGCCGTACTGCTTCGCATACTTCTGTATCAAAGGCTCGTAGGCTTCCACCTCCGCACTGACAGGGGTATAGGAAGTGCTGTCGCTGCCGCCGCCAAATAAGGACACGGCACACCCAAGCAGGACGACAATGAGGATTATCACGACGGCAACCCAGCCGCCTGCAATAAGGGCGGAAATCAGAGCCTTTGTGCCTGCAATAACCGCCTTGACCGCCGCAATAGTGGCTCTGACTGTGGCTTTCGTTGCTTCGGCTGTCGCCTTTGCGGTGGCTTTCGCCGTCTGTGCCGCTTTCTGGGCGGCTTTGGCTGATGCTTTCGCCGTTTTCTGTGCCGCCTTTGCTGTCTGCTCTGTGGTCTTAATCGCTGTCTTAGAGGTCGCCTGTGCGGTTTTCACGCCTTTTTCAGTTGCCTTGACCGTTCCTCTGGCGGTAGTCTTTACCGTCTTTTCCACATTTCTGGCGGTGGTCTTGATTGTCCTTTTTCCCTGCTGTCTTGTCTTTATCAGCGAATTTGCCGCTGTCTGGGGA
>CANQJW010000087.1 GCA_947624345.1 uncultured Clostridia bacterium
TTTAGATTATAACAAAATTTCAATCACTTGTCAATGACGAATATTGTCTTTAATGCTTATTTTTTGGCAATAAAGGTAATAACATAAGTAAAAGCGTTATTCTTTCAAATACCTCTTCAACTTGTAAAAAAACTATTTTGTGGTTTTTCCCTAAATAACGTTTACTCGCCCTATCCCCCTGCCCCCTTCCCCGAAGGGGAAGGGGGAAAGTCGCGGGGGACTTCGTCCCCGCGACCCCTGCTTTTAGAGGTTAGAATGTAAGCGCATTATCCGCCTTACGGCGGATAACGCTGTAAGAGGTAAGAATTTCGGGGAGTTTTTGGGAGATTGCGTTTTTTGATGTTCAGAGAAAGAGGCTGGAGGCTAGAGTTTAAGCCGAAATGCTGTTCGCTTAAGATAACGCATGAAAAGAAAAAAGAGGTTAGGGTTAAAACTCTAGCCTCTAGCTTCTATCTCTGTAAGCCAAACAACTTTATCTCCAAAACAACCTTTGACTTCTTACCTCTTACCTCTAACATCTTACCTCTAAACAGGAAAAAGCGGTATTCTTCCGAATACCGCTTTTATGTTTGTCAAAGCCAACTAAGCAAATTAAAGCTCTGCAAAATACTTTATGGTTCTTACCATCTGAGAAGTATAGGAGTTCTCGTTATCATACCAAGAAACAACCTGTACCTGGTAGAGGTCGTCGCCAACCTTTGAAACCATTGTCTGAGTAGCGTCGAACAAAGAACCATATCTCATTCCGATAACGTCGGAAGAAACTATCTGATCTTCATTGTAGCCGAAGGACTCGGATGCAGCAGCCTTCATAGCAGCGTTTATGCCTTCCTTTGTAATGTCTGTGCCCTTAACAACAGCAGTAAGGATAGTAGTAGAACCTGTAGGAACAGGAACACGCTGAGCAGAACCGATAAGCTTTCCGTTAAGCTCGGGGATAACAAGTCCGATTGCCTTTGCAGCGCCAGTAGAGTTAGGAACGATGTTAGCTGCGCCCGCTCTAGCTCTTCTGAGGTCGCCCTTTCTGTGAGGACCGTCAAGGATCATCTGGTCGCCTGTATAAGCATGGATAGTGCTCATGATACCGCTCTGGATAGGAGCGTAATCGTTAAGAGCCTTAGCCATAGGAGCAAGACAGTTTGTCGTGCAGGATGCAGCAGAGATGATCTGATCTTCCTTAGAAAGTGTCTTTTCGTTTACGGAATAAACGATAGTCTTGAGGTCGTTTCCTGCGGGAGCGGAAATAACAACCTTCTTAGCGCCTGCATTGATATGAGCCATTGACTTTTCTTTTGAGCAGTAGAAACCTGTACATTCAAGAACAACGTCAACGCCTATCTCGCCCCAAGGGAGATCCTTTGCGTCCTTTTCAGCGTAAATTTTGAGTGTCTTTCCGTCAACTGTGATAGTGTTATTCTCATCATCAGCGGAAACTGTGTGAAGATTTTCACCGATAACGCCGCAGTAGCCCTTCTGCGCGGTATCATACTTTAAAAGATTTGCGAGCATTGAAGGCTTTGTGAGGTCGTTTATAGCGACTACATCATAACCCTCTGCGCCGAACATCTGTCTGAAAGCAAGACGTCCGATACGACCGAAACCATTGATTGCAACTTTAACTGCCATTGGAATATTCCTCCTGAAAATTAAAATTTGATAATTCCTATCAACTAATATTATACAAAATTTTCCGAAAATTATCAAGTGACTTAGAAAAATTTCTCTAACGATATAAGTAAACTTTTTTCACAATATTTTGTATATTTTGCACAAATGCGTTCTTTTATTTCACTTTTTTTAACCGATTTGTTGCAAAGATGTTTTAAACTCATGCCGCGACAGGTGTTCCGTATGCGGTGCTTGGCGTGAATTGTTTGGTGGAGCTTGTGCCTAAGTCAAAAGTTGACGTTTTAAGTGAGGTCTGGACGTCGCTGCTGTTGTAGAGGTGGTAGTAGACTTTAATGGTTGTGGGGGGTGGGGTTGGTGTGTTTGACGATTTATAGATATGAATACCAAATCCCCAGTTTCCTATAGTGCTTGGTGTTTTATAATTACCGGAACTAACTCGTTTACCTGCGGCTGATTTTAATCCTAAAATGTCTTCATCTAAATACATTGCGTTGCCGACCGCAGTTGAAATAGGACCCATAAATGAATGGGTGCTATTATACTTTGTAAGTATCTCTAAACTTTCAAACCATGTACCATAAAAGGTTATGCCTGCCCAAGGGCAATAATATGTTACTTTTGTTTTATCTTTCTTTGTTTCCGTATAAGACTCATATCTTCCCGAAGAGGGTTTTGTTGTTGTTCGAGTTTTGAATACAGGAATTGCATATACAGGTTCTATGATAAAATCGGCTTTTCCTTCCTGTACCATTGTAAAAGCCTCTGTTCCCAAATAATTCTTTATTATCATATTGACATTATTATAACCACTGTACCCTGATACGGTGCAATCTTGCATCATCCAGTCATGCAGTGTAGAACCGTTTCCATGCCAGCTACCGCCGCTATAATATATCGCAAGAGGCATACCGCTTGGCATTGTATCTGAGTCAATATATGTTATTGCTGCATCTTGATCTGTACGCGGTCTATAGCCACCATAATATGTCATTGCATCGCCTGTGGCAAATTCATAATCAAAATTATTTGACATAATATCCATTATGATGTAACCATTACTGTCTTTCTTTACTTCTCCGGTTGAACTATCTGCTAAATAGATGCGATATCCAAGTTGGCTGCCATCAAGAGTAAAACCTATTGTTGCATTTGAGCCACCCCATGTATGACCACCGCCCTCTCCGACGTAACCTGCAAAAGATGTAACTGCTAAAGATACACACATAAGCAATGTCGTGAGAGTAACAAATATACTTTGCCATACATGAGTGCTTTGTTTTATTTGCATATTAAAATCTCCTTTCATAAAATATTACAAATCTGTTGCTATTAACATGGCACTATTACACCTGTATAACTTCCATATAGGACTACAGTAATTAGCGCCACAAAAAATGTAAAGCAGACTATATCATATAAAAAACTAAAAGTAGAAAGTAATAAATTTCGCCATATATGAGCGTTTTGTTTTAAATTCATTTTGTTTATTCCTTTCGTAGAAATAAAATAACCCTCGGGTATTTCACCGAGGGCTAATATATTATAATATGTAAACTTAATTTAATCCCAGTTAATTGGAGGTAAATCTTGTATGGTATTGCCATAAACTATATCACCCGAAAGAGGTGGTTTTCCAGCATTAAAATCTTCTTCACTATACCAGAATTCAGTACCAGATTTCCAAAAGCGCCCACCTGGAGCATCTACATACCTACCTTCAGGCGTTTGACCTATATGTCCCCAGCCGCCACCATTTCCATCACTGTGCCAAACTGCACTGCTGTTTCCCTGCGTTGCGGGCGTTGACTGCGCCGGCTTGCTTGATGAGCTTTGTGCGGGCTTTGATGATGATGCAGGTTTGCTCGAAGAGCTGCTAGATGGAGTTGACTGTGATGAAGGTGTTGATGAGGATTGAGTGGGGGTTGAGCTTGACAAACTTGACGAATTTTCCGCGCTTTGACTGCTTACATCTCTCGATGATCCGGAATCGGGCTTAAAATTACTATAATCACTACTAATATTACTATTATTATTATAAATTGAACTTGAACTAAAATCATTGGTTAAATTCGAGCTTGAATTTTCACTGTTTTCTGATGAAAAAGTGCTGTTTTCAGACGAATTTTGCACTTGCGAATTTTCGCCCTCTTCGTTTGCCCTCGGAGAACACCCCGCGAGAAGGATAACTGTGATTGCCGAAATAATTGCAATGTTCTTTTTCATAACTACTCCTTTTCATAATCAAAATACTTCATAAACCACAACCCGCGAATATTATTCACTTTAAATTCTTTTCCGTTCAGATATTCAAGAATACCCGCGTCTGTTGTGAATTTAAACCTTATCTTATAAGAACACAGCGCCTGAAATTTTGCTTTATACGGCTTGTTCCGTTCATTGCTCCCGTATTTGCCGTCGCCGAGCAGAGGACAGCCTATATAAGCAAAATGCGCGCGTATCTGGTGAGTTCTTCCCGTAAGCAAGTCAACCTCTAAAAGCGAAAGGTCTTCCCTGCTTTCTAAAACTCGGTATTTCGTCTTTATTGTGAGAAAGTCCTGTTTCGGAATGTCGGAAATAACAACGCGGTTTTCGTCAGAAAGTTTTTTCAGATATGCCGTAAGCACCGCCTCTCTTTGGGCAGGCTTTCCAAAAACCGCGCATAAATAGAGCTTTTCAATTTCTCTGTCGCGGAGCTTTTGATTTAATATCCGCAATGCCTCGGCATTTTTTGCCGCGATGACTATTCCGCTCGTGTTTCGGTCAATTCTGTTTACAAGAGCAGGAACAAAGCTCTGTTCGTTTTCGTGCTTATATTCGCCCTTTTCCTCAAGATAGCAAAGTATGCGGTTTATAAGCGTGTCCTGAGAGTTATCGTTGTCCTCGTGTACGACCAGTCCGCACGGCTTGTCGCAGAGAAGAATATTTTCGTCCTCGTAGATAACGCTTATCTCGGAAGAAATATCCTTTTTTTCAACTGCCTTTTTTGAAAGCAATTCTTCGCTCAGATAAAATCTGAAAACGTCGCCCTCTTTTAGTATCGTGTTAGGCTCGGCTTTAGCGCCGTTTAGCTTTATCCGTTTTTTTCTCATCAGCTTGCAGACAAGAGTTGTTTTAAGATTTGGATATGCTTTTGACAAAAACCTGTCGGCACGCTGACCCGCGTCATTCTTTTTAACAGTTATCTCAGTCATAATAGCTCCTGTTCAGCCGTTACTGCTTGATCTCATTTTCGGGGTCACTCTTTTCTTTAGCTTTCTTTTTCGGGCAGATCTTACTTATGTAGACAGCGTACAGCGAAAGTGATATTATCCCCGCTGTTGTCCAACCAACAGGCCACGAGAGCCATATTCCCGTTGCTCCGAAATGCGGTTTCAATATAAACGCGAA
>CANQJW010000088.1 GCA_947624345.1 uncultured Clostridia bacterium
GAATAGGTTATAGGATTTTTTCTGTGTTCTGCAATGGCTTCCTCATAGCACTTTAAATCGTATTCATCTTCAATTTTCTCCATTACCGCATTTCTTATTAAGTCCGATAAGGAAATATTATTAAGCTCCGCGTATTTTTTAAAAAGCTCTGTATCTTCATCATTTAATCTTACCGAAATAGTCATAGTATCATCTCCCTCTGTAATACATTGTATTACACTTTTTAAGATTTGTCAATAATATTCTATACTTTTTTATCGTTTATTTTCATTTACAACAAAAGTTCTTTATGAAAAACAAAAAGCGAGGTTGCCCTCGCCCCTAAAACTTTTTTGGAAACGGTTCTTTTATATCCGTCCGTTCCAGCAGATAATCCGTACTCACATTGTGGAAATCCGCTATTTTAATCAGCATTTCCAAAGGAATAGTGCTGTCTGCGTTTTCGTACCTTGAATAAGTTCTCTGAGTTGTATTAAGAATTTTTGCCAATTGTGCCTGCGTCAAGTCTTTATCCTCACGCAAATTGCGTATCCTGACAAACTTTTTCATTTTACACCTCGTAAATTAGTTAATAATAATATTATACCTTAGTCATAATTTGTCTATTGATTTTTAGTCAAAAAATGACTAAACTAATATTATAATAACTTTAAGGAGGAGTTTTTATGAAAAAATTCTTAAAAAAAATAACTTGCGGCATAATTGCCGCTGTAATTATGTTTGCATTAGTTGGGTGTGGTGACAATAGCAACGGCAATGGAAACAGTATCAAAATAGGTGGTAGCAATCTTGAAGATATAATTGTTGGAACGTGGGGTTGGACATCTAGTAGTTATGATTATACATTTAGAAATGATGGTAGTCTTACATATAATGGTGGTTATGATAATGCTGATGTATATACAAAGTATGAAATTGATGGAAATATGCTGTATATCTATTGGGGAATTAGCTCAGAAGATGTTTACGAAGTTGAAATATTATCAAATGATAGTCTGAAAGTGTATGAAATCTATGATGACGGAACAAAAGCTAATGAGGCTGAGTATATGGACCGCATAAGTTAATAAATCAACAATAATTACATATTGCCAAAAACGAGTGCCGAGAAAATCTCAGCGCCCGTTTTCTTTTTGCTTAAGTCCAAACATATTATAAAAATATCCAATTAAGGTATTCCTTTTTTGTGTAATTTATGTTATACTTAATAAGAGTATAAAAATAATACTGCGGAGGTTTAATAATGAGAGCTATAGTTACCGTAATAGGAAAAGACGATATAGGAATTCTGGCTAAGGTTTCGTCAGTTTGTTCTGAATACAAAGCTAATGTTATAGAGGTTACTCAATCTGTATTGCAGGATATGTTTGCTATGATTATGCTTGTAGATATTTCAAAACTGAATATTCCTTTTGCAGAGTTAAGCGATAAAATGTCGGAACTGGGAAAAGAACTCGGACTTTCGATAACCGCAATGCACGAGGACGTTTTTAACTGTATGCACCATATTTAATTGACCGGTGAGCCACCGGTGGCTCTGCTGCCTTTGGAGAATTTGTACAATGTGATAACTTTGTACAACGGCAGGTCTATCAATTTATAAATAATAATTGACAATGGATATTGGAGGTTGAGTAATGCTTAACGCATATGATATACTTGAGACTATTCGTATGATCCAGGACGAAAATCTTGACATTCGTACAATCACAATGGGAATTTCCCTGCTTGACTGCATAGACAACGACATAGACAAGGCTTGCGGGAAGGTCTATGAAAAGATAACAAGATGCGCTAAAGATTTAGTCAAAACCGCAGATGAAATTTCAAAGGAATTCGGTATACCTATTATAAACAAGAGAATTTCGGTAACTCCTGTCGCAATAGTGTCAGCCGCCTGCAAATGCTCGCCCGTACCGTTTGCGTTAGCTATGGATAAAGCGGCACAGGCTGTGGGTGTCGATTTGATAGGAGGATATTCTGCGCTTGTTCAAAAGGGCTTTTCGGCAGGTGATATTGAACTTATAAACTCTATCCCCGAAGCGTTAAAGTCAACAGAAAAGGTATGCTCGTCGGTTAATATCGGCTCGACTAAGACGGGAATCAATCTCGACGCCTGCAAGCTGATGGGCGGTATTGTAAAGCAGTGTGCAGAAGAAACTGTAGATAAAAACTGTTTCGGTGCGGCAAAGCTGGTTGTGTTCTGTAACGCAGTTGAGGATAACCCGTTTATGGCAGGAGCCTTTCACGGCGTAGGCGAGCCTGATTGTATGATAAATGTGGGAGTATCAGGACCGGGAGTTGTGCGTTCTGCGCTTTCAAAATACCCCGACGCAAATATCACGGAAATTTCGGATATAATAAAAAAGACTTCTTATAAAATAACCAGAATAGGCCAGCTTGTGGGCGTGACCGCCTCGAAGCGTTTGGGCGTTCCGTTCGGAATAGTTGATTTGTCACTTGCACCGACCCCTGCTGTCGGAGACAGCGTTGCTCATATTTTAGAGGAAATAGGTCTTGAGCAGTGCGGAACTCACGGCACGACAGCAACTCTTGCTCTTTTGAACGACGCCGTTAAAAAGGGCGGCGTAATGGCTTGTTCAAGTATCGGAGGACTTTCAGGTGCGTTTATACCTGTATCTGAGGATTCGGGTATGATAGCGGCGGCAGAAAGCGGAGTTTTAACTGTCGAGAAGCTGGAAGCTATGACTGCGGTCTGCTCGGTAGGACTTGATATGATAGTTGTTCCCGGAGACACTTCTCCCGACACAATAGCGGCGATTATCGCAGACGAGGCGGCGATAGGAATGGTAAACACAAAAACGACTGCGGTAAGGATTATCCCTGCTATCGGTAAAGATGTAGGAGACGAGCTGGATTGGGGCGGACTTTTCGGTCATGCACCTGTTATGGCACTGAAAAAGGAATCGCCTTCACGATTTATAAACAGAGGCGGACAAATTCCTGCACCTTTACATTCGCTTAAAAACTAATTTGATTTATCTTCAAGCTGAGAAAGGAAGATAGTTTACAATGAAAAAAACATCATTATCCCTTATACTGATAGTATGCATTTTCTCGACAATTCTTTGTGCCTGCTCTATAAACAAATCGTCAAGCGATAGCAAAGCTACTGTTTCAAAGGACTCGACAAAAATAACCGAGCTGTCGATTTTTGATGAACAAACAAGCTATATAGACGCTGTTGAAGAGATAATCTCAGGCAAGGTATATACCATAAAGGGAATGTTAAAATCGAGCACAATGGGGCTTATCACAAACAGCCCTATAACCATCTCCGTCAAAGACAAAAACAACTACTATTACTCTGTACAAACAGTATCGTCTTATCAAGAATACCTTGTATTAAACGGCACTGCATACATTCTCAATTCAAAAAACGAGCTATACGCTGTTTCAAGGAATAAAACCGCAGAAAGTATAAAAACAACCATTGACACATATTTTCCTTCAAAAAGCCTGCTTAGTTATGAAGACACCTACAGCGTAAGCTATAATAATGAAAATTATATACGGGAAAGATATAAGTTCATTGATTCAGTTAACTCAGACCAGACGGTTTCCTATTTCTTTAAAGACCAGGAGCTTAAAATGATCGAGTATGTTCAACAGGTTATGGAAATGAAGATCGACTCATACCTGAACATAGAGAGCATTTCACTTGAAAGCGACGACAGCTACTATAAAAAAATCAAGAATTATAAAAAGGTTTCTGAGGACGAATTAAACAATTCTTTGAATGATTCTGCTTCGTCAGACGAATATGTTTTAGAGCTTCTTGATTCAATGGGAATCACCGACGAAGATTTGGCTCAAATGGGCTATACCAAAGAGGACATTCTGAATATGAACGACAACCAGCTAAGCATTTTCCTTGCAGGGCTTTATGGAGAAGATGTTCAAAACAGTAATAGCGAACAATAAAAACCAAACGACCGTTCAGGCTTTAAAGCTTTAGCGGTCTTTTTTATTATAATACATAATTACCAAAAAGGGTTTTCGGCTCATCATCTTTATTGTTCGGATCTTAAATCTTTCCTCGCTTTCTCTAATTGTTATGTAGTCTATTGACATTTTTTATAAAATTCATTATACTTTTTTTGGGTAACAAGCATATGTAAACTTCAAAGGTTTTATAAAAGAAAATAAAAAATCCCCACCAGTACCGCTATACTGGCAGGGATTGAAAGAGAATTATATACAGAATATAGAGATATCCTCCACATTCCGACAAAAATATTATATGACAATATTTTGAAAATGTCAAGGAGGAAACAACTATGGATTTTATTGACCAAATTAAACAGTTCTCCAATCGTATCAAAGGTTTGAAGGATTCAATTCAAACAGAAGAAGCTACTAAAACATCTATAATAATGCCTTTCTTCTCAATGTTAGGATATGATGTTTTTGACCCTCAAGAATTTGTGCCAGAATATACTGCTGATGTGGGTATTAAAAAGGGCGAAAAGGTTGATTATGCTATTTTGAAAGATGGCAAGCCATGTATTTTGATAGAAGCAAAATCAATATCTGAAAATCTTGATAAACATAACTCACAGCTTTTTAGGTATTTTGGAACAACTGAAGCTAAATTCGCTATTTTAACAAATGGCATTAGGTATAAGTTTTATACTGATTTAGAACAACCAAATAAAATGGATGCAAAGCCATTTTTAGACGTTAATATTTTAGATATTAAAGAGAATCAAGTGACTGAACTTAAAAAATTCAGTAAATCCTCATTTGATGTTGATAAAATATTTGATACAGCATCCAATCTGAAATATTCTACACAATTTAAAACTGTTTTTGCTAATGAACTACAAAATCCAAGTGATAGTTTTGTTAGTTTATTTGTTTCTGCTGTCTATGAAGGAAAAAAGACACAGTCTGTCATAGAAAAGTTTAGACCTATTTTAAAAGCCTCTCTTAACCAATACATCACCGAAAA
>CANQJW010000089.1 GCA_947624345.1 uncultured Clostridia bacterium
CCCCCTTTCGTGGGAGAGAATTTCCCTTTTCACTTACCTTCCACACCGCAAAAACGGAAATTGCCAAATCAATTTGGGCAAAAAATAAAAAAGGCGTCTGTCCGCTTTCACGGACAGACGCCTTTTGTGCAATTTTTACTCATTCGTAGCAGTAAGACAACTTAAGTAAATCGTCAGATGCAAAACATCAGCGGACCTTATAGGGATTCTTCGGAGCCTTCGGTTGGCAAAAATACCAAGTTGAAGCGGAATAACCACCAGCTGTCGCCATACTCTTTGTTATGAGCATAACCGCTTTTGCTACTTTGTTGTTAGTTCTTTTTTTCATTGCAAATCCTCTTTTCTGTAAAAGACTTTATTACAGACACTGCCACGGATAGCAGCGTATATAATACAGTAAATCCTACGTCTGCATGATGAACTAAAAGAAAAACGCTTGTTGTTAAATATAGTCCACCAAACAGAACAGACAATAGTTTATAGATGGGCTTTTTATCTTCCTCAATGGGCTTGTTTTCGTTCTCTATTGGGCATAGCAGTGACAGAGCTAAAACCGACAAGATTCCTACGGCAAGCGGTGTCAGCCAATAGGGTAGGAACCGAACCGATAAGTCTTTTGCAGATATTATCAGCGAAAAGTTTACACAACCTATAATGTTGCATTTATAATATGTATTGGCGTGATAGCCTCCGGTAAATCTTCTGAGCAAAACAAACAGCGGCAAATAAATTAAAGAATCGACAAGATGGTTGCTTAAAGCACCGATAAGAAGAATCAAAATAATATTCATCAAGGATGAGATTGTTATTTCCGCGCCGTATTGATAAAAGACTTTATATTCTTCCTCGTTCTCAATCATCTCTTTTTTGATGAGATAGTCCACTACTTTAGAAGCCATTCTTTCTATCAGCATTTTTGACACTTCCAAAATAAAATCTAACAATAAGCTATCATCTAAAGCCGGATTTTGCAACACTTTTGGCGCAGACGGACAATTTTTGACCTGAACGGACAATAAAACAGGCACTTCATCAGTGCCCGCAAAAATGTATTATTTCATATACTGTCGTTTCTTCTTAGACACACCGCGCAGCAGAACATTCCTTCTTCCTCATAAAAATAACTTCTGCCGTCATATTTCTCGGCAATCTCGCGGATTATCTTCACCCCGTAGCCGTGATTATGGATGTCTTTCTTGGTCGATTTCAGCTCGGGGTTATGCTCGATAACCGACTCCGAGATCTTGTTTTTCCCCGTGAAGGTGTAGCTTATCTTGTTAGCCATAACCGAAAGCTCGAGGAGCCTCTTGCCCTCGGGCTCGTTTTTACAGGCGGTAATAGCGTTGTCGAGCATATTCGAGAGCAGGCGGCAGAGCGAAATGTCGTCGATTCCGGATATTTCTTTTATAACGTAGCATTCGCATTCGATTCCCAAAGCCTTCGCCCCCGACAGCTTTGAATTCACAACCGCGTTCACGACGGCGTTATCTGTATTTATGAATATTTCGGTGTTCGCTATGTCCCCGACGATTTTAGAGATTTCCTCTTTTGCTTTTTCGGGATCGCCGTTTTCCAAAAGCGCGGATACAAGCAAAAAACTGTTTTTGTAGTCGTGGCGAAGTTTATGAACCGTTTCATATTCAGCTTGCAAATTTTCTATGTACTGTCGGTTGTACTCTTGCGTTTGTCTTAAAAGATTTAACTCGTTTATATCCTTATTCTTTTTAACGAGGTCAAACAGCAGCCAACATACCAAAATATTTGTTATGACAATGCACATAAACACAATTATTGAAAACAGACCCAATTTATCGCGATTTCCTACGATGGCATAATTTATATAAGCTCCTAATACAAGACTGATTATAAGCACTGTTGAAACGATTCCCCACTCAAATATGGAGTTTTCGCCGGTCATATAGGTACGCTTGAACAGTTTTAAAGCGATACACATTATATAGAACACCAAAAGCTGAGCTGTGGTTATTGCTATAAAGCGTTCAGTGCTGGGGGTAGTCATCATGTGTTCTAATTTTTCGCCAAAAACAAGTGCTGATATATTGCCACAAAGTATTGAAGATAATAGAATGATTACTACTGGCAAAATGGCAGTGAATAAAGATTTGATAAGGTAATCATAATGTTCAAATAATGTGTAAACAAACAAAATAGTAATGTATACTACCGCAAAAACATAGGTGTATTTTCCCATAGCGCTATCAATATAAAAATTTTCAAAACAAGTCGCAATAGCATACACTGTGGAGAAAGCGATATTTTTTATCGTAAAAAAATTCTTAATTCCTTTCCCGCCCAAAAAAGCATACACAAAATAAACCGCCATAAATCCCTGATATATGTTTACCGAGATTTCAAATATCGTCCAAAGAATATTTATCATAATTTTGCCCTCAAAAACTCGTCGTATTTGTCATCTACCATATGCTTATAGGTTTTTCCGATGGGCAGCACAATGCCCCTTGTCATTTCTATCTCTCTTTTGCCGCTGTCTATGTGTTCTATGTGAGAAAGATTTATTAAATAACTTCTGTGTGAGCGGACAAAATTGTATTTCTCAAAGTATTGCTCGATATCCGTGAGATTACCTCTGGATTTTATTTTCTTGACGCGGTTTTTGTCGGCTATTATATAATCAAGGTAATGACCGCTTGCCTCAATGCAGATGATGTTGCGAATATACTCCGAGATCTTTCGTGTGTTCTCATCTTCTATTATAACGGTATCGTCCTGCTTGAGGTGGAAAATCAATTTAGTCACGATTCTCGGAACGCTTTCGCTAAGAGGTATGCCTGCGTTCTTCCTTATAAAATTAAAGGGCTGATAATCGAGACTGTCAAAGACAAGCTCCGAGTGAGATGTGACAAAGACGATAAGACAGTGAGAAAAATTATCTCGTAGGGCTTTAGCAATGTCAAATCCGCTCACCTTCGGCATATCTATATCCAGAAACAGTACATCGAACGGTTCAAGCTGATTCTGACCGAGCAGCACCACGCCATCCGAATAGCTTTCAACCTCATAATTGTAGCCGTGTTCGCTGAAAGACTTGCGAACCAAAGCCGCTATTCTTTTGGAAACTTCAATGCTGTCATCGCATACGCCGATTCTTGCCATATATTGCCACTCTCCTTGATAGAAAACATATCATAATAAGTATAGCACATATTGAAGTGTATTGCAAACATAATATTTTATAATTGAAGCAAAATAGGCAAAATGTTCTTGAAATACTCTCAAATGTATTTGAAAATACATTTCTTTGCCAATTTGCAGAAAAATAATATATTTTATATCAATTTAAAAGAAATGAATGTATTTTTGCTATAATATGAATAAATCAAATTGAGCGGTGAGTATAATGCAAAATACACAAAAGGATTTAGCGGCAACAATAGGCGGGTATATATCGGAATTGAGAAAAGACGCCGGTCTTACTCAGCAGCAACTTGCAGACGAATTGCATATCGGCAAAGGTTCAATTTCACACTTTGAGCAAGGCAGGGCGACGCCGCCTACGAACCTGCTTGTCACATTTGCAGATTATTTTGGTGTGAATATAGATTACCTTGTCGGAAACTGTAAGCTGAATATAAAATATTCCGAATTAAATCAGCCGTATTATGGGCAAACCACAACGGATGTACTGATTTCAAGATTGCTGAGTTTAGATAAAAATGACCGCAAGTTTATTTTAGAAGTTCTGAAAATGGTTGAGCGAGCCGAGAAGAATTCTTCCCCAATTAAATAATTTTTAAGATCGCGCAATGTAAAATTTTGCGCGATTATTTTTATGCCTATGGAGAAAAAGATGAAATAATTATTGCTTGAATATTGGCAATTTTAAGTGGAACGGTGTGGAAGAATATGAGGAAAGAGAAAAAGAGCAAGCAAATCCGGTGAGTACCCACTCGGAAAATTCTGCTTGTTGGGACGAATCCCAAACCCTCTAAAAATGTAAAAAGGAGAACAAAATGGCAGAGAGAAAAAGAGCGATTCAGCTAAAGCTATGGGTCGATGAAAATGAGAAAAATCTCATCGAGGAAAAGATGAAAAACCTCGGCACTCGAAATTTCGGAGCATATGCGCGGAAGATGTTGATTGACGGTTATATTATAAAAGTCGATTACTCGGAGCAAAGAAAACTTGCCGCCGAGGTCAGCAAGATTGGTGTAAATATCAATCAGATTTGCAAGCGAATCAACAGCACCGACCGCATTTATGCCGAGGACGTTTCGGAGCTTAAAAGCAGAATGGAGGACGTGTGGCAGTTACTAAAATCAAAGCTATAAGAAGCACAGTTGACAGTGCGATTGCTTACATAACCAATCCCGCAAAGACTGACGAAAAGCTGCTTGTTTCCTCGTTCGGCTGTTCGGTGGAAACTGCTGCAAAGGAGTTTGATTGGACTAAGGAAATGGCTAAGCAGCATGGTATGCCCGACACGAAAATTCTCGCTCGGCACGTTATCCAGTCCTTTGATGTTGGCGAGGTTTCGCCCGAGCTTGCCCACGAAATCGGCAAAAAGTTTGCCGATGAAATGCTCGGTGGGAAGTATGAATATGTTCTTGCAACCCACGTTGATAAAGACCATATTCACAATGTACGCCCGGATAGGGCAATGAGAAAAGCAGTATAAGGTACTGCCCTGTAAGATAACGCAGGAAACAACCAGTCTAA
>CANQJW010000090.1 GCA_947624345.1 uncultured Clostridia bacterium
GCAAGTCAGATCAAAGAGCTTATAGTCGAAGAGGGTGTTACAACTATTGGCCCGTCCGCATTCGGACACACTACATTGAATGATAGTTCATCTGAGGTTGCATATCCAAACCTTAAAAAAATCACCTTACCGTCAACTATGGAAACAATCCAAATGGCTGCATTTATGGCTTCAGCTGTTGAAAACATAACATTTCCTGAAAATGTAAAAATAGGGAATTATGCATTTGAATATTCATCGCTCGAAAGTGTAACAATTCCTAAAGGTGCTTTCATTAGAGCCGAAGCATTCAAGTCTTGTGCTTCTCTAAAAGAGGTTACACTTAATGGAAATGTAAGTTATTCACACGGTGCAGGTTGGCATAATGAAAATCATAATGAATATATTTTCGATTATTGCACTGCTCTTAAAAAGGTGACAGTGTTAGGTCCCGGAACGGTTATTCAGAGATTTGATACTATAGAAAAGGGTCTGCCAGATACTATGTTTTATGGTTGTACAGCTTTGACTGATGTAATAATAAGGTGTGATGACCTTGAATATGTAGGAAAAGTTTCTGCAAATGGCTCGGAAAGTGAAACCTTTCCACACAATGGCGCACCTGCAATGAAGTACGAAAATAAAATAACATATTATATTGTTGAAAACAGCACTACTGAAAAAACATTGAAAAATGCAGGATATATAACTAATACATCAGATAATTATGTGTATATTCTTGGCACATTGGCTCTAGAAGATGCAATAGCAGATGCAGAGGAAGCTATTGCTTCAAGATTATACACAGATGAAACGGTTGCTGCGTTGGAAAAAGCATTAAGCAAAGCTATTGATATTATGAATAATAAAGATTCAACTCAAAAAGATGTTGACACAGTGTATCGTATGTTAAATAGCGCAATTGAAGCTCTTGAATTGAGACCGGACGGCCCAAAGCCACCGGATGAGAGTGACCCATCAGACCCATCAGATCCATCAGACCCAACAAACCCGTCGGAATCAGATCCGTCAACCCCGTCGGACAGCTCTGACTCGACAAGCCCAACAAAGCCGACAAACCCGACAAACCCAACAGGCGGTAATGTTAAAAAGACAACTTCACCGGCTCAAAAGGCTTCAGAGGCTAAGGCTGCCGCTGAAAAGGCAATAAAGCAGGCGAAAATCACGAGCCTAACAGCAAAGGCTAAGGGCAAAAAGAAGATAACTGTATCTTGGAAGAAGGTTGCAAAAGCAGCAGGCTACGAGGTACAGGCGTCCACTAAGAAGAACTTCAAGAAGGATACAATCAATAAGACAACTGTCAAGAACAAGATTGTTATCAAGAAGCTAAAGAGTAAGAAGAAATACTTTGTAAGAGTAAGGGCTTATGCGACTTACAAGGACGCAAAGGGCAAGACGCAGAAGGCATATGGTAAGTGGGTTAAGAGTAAGAAGAAGGTTAAGGTTAAATAAGCATAAAAAGGGCGTTCACATAGTGGACGCCCTTTTCTCTTGCCTCTTGTCTCTAATGTTCTTGCCTCTATTTACAACGCAGATTTTACTATAAAAAACAATACTTTAAATCTTGACTAAATTATTGAAATATGATACTATTAAATAAAGCAAAATACAACTGACGTTTTGCTTAAGTAATATCTCAAGTCTGCAAAATTTTTAGGATTAAATTAGGGGGAATTTTTATGAAAATCAAACGAATTTTGTCATTGTTGGCAGCTACAGCAATGGCGGCAACAGCGGTTACGGGCGCTATGAGTGTGTCGGCGAGCGAGGTTGCAAGCGGAAAATGCGGAGATAATGTAACCTGGACGCTTGATTCAGACGGAGTTCTTACTCTCTCCGGTGAGGGCCCAATGTATTTCTCTAATGATGATGGATATCATAATACATATAAAGATTGGGAATATTCTGAGTATGCAAGCCAGGTCAAAGAGCTTATAGTCGAAGAGGGTGTTACAACTATTGGCCCGTCAGCATTCGGACACACTTCAACTGTGGATTCAATTGAGGTTGCATATCCTAATCTTAAAAAAATCACGTTACCATCAACTATGAAAAAACTACAAAGGGCTGCATTTATGACTTCTGTTGTTGAAAACATAACGCTTCCTGAAAATATAGAAATAGGGAGTTATGCATTTGATCATTCATTACTCAAAAATGTAACAATACCTAAAGGTGCTTACGTTAAAGCCGAAGCATTCTCATACTGTAAATCTCTTAAAGAGGTTACACTTAATGGAAATGTAAGTTATGGACACGGCTCGGGTTGGGGTAGTGAAAATCATACCGAATCTATTTTCAATTATTGCACTGCTCTTGAAAAGGTGACAGTGTTAGGTCCCGGAACAGTTATTCAGAGATTTGATACTGTAGAAAAAGGTCTGCCAAATGATATGTTTTATGGTTGTACAGCTTTAACAGAGGTAATAATAAGGTGTGATGACCTTGAATATGTAGGAAAAGTTTCTACAAATGGAGCGAATAGTGAAACCTTCCCACACAATGGCACGTTCGGAATGAAGTACGAAAATAAAATAAAATATTATATTATTGAAAACAGCACAACGGAAAAAACATTAAAAAATGCAGGATATATAACTAATACATCAGATAATTATGAGTATATTCTTGGCACATCAGCTCTCGAGGCAGTAATAGCACAGGCAGAGGAGGCTATTGCTTCAAGATTATACACAGATGAAACGGTTGCTGCATTGGAAAAGGCTGTCAATAAAGGCTATGCTGTTATGAATGATCCAGCTTCTGTTCAGAAAGATATTGATATGGTGATTAGGAATATAAATAACGCTATTGAAGCCCTTGAATTGAGACCGGACGGTCCAAAGCCACCGGATGAGAGTGATCCATCAGACCCATCAACCCCATCAGACCCGTCAAAGCCGTCCGAATCAGACCCATCAGACAGCTCTGACCCGACAAATCCATCAAAGCCAACAAATCCGACAAACCCAACAGGAGGAAATGTTAAAAAGACAACATCACCGGCTCAAAAGGCTTCAGAAGCTAAGGCTGCTGCTGAAAAGGCAATAAAGCAGGCTAAGATTACAAGCCTTACAGCAAAGGCTAAGGGCAAGAAGAAGATAACTGTTTCTTGGAAGAAGGTTGCAAAAGCAGCAGGCTATGAGGTTCAGGCATCTACTAAGAAGAACTTCAAGAAGGACGCAATCAATAAGGCGACTACTAAGAACAAGATTGTTATCAAGAAGCTAAAGAGTAAGAAGAAATACTTTGTAAGAGTAAGGGCTTATGCGACTTACAAGGACGCAAAGGGCAAGACGCAGAAAGTATATAGCAAGTGGTTCAAGAGTAATAAGAAGGTAAAGGTGAAATAAAAAAGAAAGAGCGTACGGGAAAACCTGTACGCTTTTGTCTTATATAATCCATTATCCATTGTCAATTAAAACGCCGGCTCGCCGCTATTGCCATAGCTATAGAATTATGATATACTATATATAAAAGAGATAAGCATATCTGGCAATTTGCAAAGAAAGGTTGATAATAATGAAAGGTTTAATCAGGGTGTTTTTAGTTGTAGCTATTATTGCAGGCGGACTTTTTTCATTAAAGCTTGCGTCAGAGGTTTTTGGTCCTAGCTTAAAAAAATATTATTCTGTTGATGAATGAATCATAATGGATTTTTAAAAGCTTGTATACAACAAAATCCCCTTAACGAAAAATGGTAAGGGGATAGTTTTTTTCTAGCGGATTTAAGCACAGAATCTATGACTTCCGATAGTGACAATAACAGGTCTTGAGTACATAAATGCATTGCTTGTTTTTGCGGGGTTATAGTAGTATATTGCACCGCCGGTAGGGTCCCAGCCGTTAAGTGCATCACGAGCTGCATTGTATGCAGTATCTGATATCGGCTGGTTAAACTGACCGTCTATAATAGCTGTGAAAGCTCCGCCCTGATAAATAACTCCTGACAAGGTATCTGGGAATGAAGGGTGCTTAATTCTGTTTAAAATAACGGCTCCGACGGCAACCTGACCGGTATAGGATTCTCCTCTTGCCTCAGCAGATATAATTCTTGCAAGAAGATAGACATTAGCGTCAGTTGCAGCAGGTAAAGAGCCTGATGCAGCAACGGCAGTTGGAACAGCCTCGTTATTAGAGCTCTGATTTGTAACAGCTTTTGAAATCCCGAATATTATAGTTACACAAAGTGCGAGAATTGCCGCATAGGTCAGGATAGCAGAAATAGTCTTTTTCATAATTACTTATGCTCCGTGTGGAGCATTCCTCCTTTCGTGGCTATGTTTAAATGACATAAACACAAAGCCATCATTTTTGAAAATTGAATTTACCGCTGAAATTACGGCAGCAAGTATTTACTTTCATATTTTATCCGAACAACTTAATATTATACAAATCAATTTAAAAATAAAAGGCTGTTTTCAAAGTATAGGTTTTAGCAAAATCGCATATATTATGACAAAAAAACAGCCGATATATATGGCATATAGACAAACTCAAAAAACCGAAAAAAATTTTGAAAAAAACGCTTGACAAGGAAAAGTTGGTGTGATATAATAATCAGGC
>CANQJW010000091.1 GCA_947624345.1 uncultured Clostridia bacterium
GCTTTGGTAGGTATACCTTGGCAAAAAACAACCGCTACAAGGAGAAGAATGATTACTGTTACTTGACTTTTCTTCATACGAACACCTTACAGTTTGTCTCATAGGGATAGAACAAAAAGAAAAACGACGTAACCGTTTCAGTTACGCCGTTCGGCTCTGTTTTTATTTAGTTTAGGGCAGTTTTAGTCCTCTTTCTTGTCGGTTTTGGCACGAGAACGCAAGGCATCATACCCTGCCTGTATAAGCTCGACCTTTGTTATTTTGTTTTCTTTGAGATACGCATTTATTTCCTCGAAAAGCTCTCTCGGTATCATAGTCTGAAAATTGCCGCACGTCGCCCTGCGCTTTTCTTTGTTTTTTTCCTCATATCTGCGGTTTGCTTTTCTCTGCGGCGTATCTTCCTTTCTCGTTACCATATTAGTCTCCTAATGCGTCCATAGTTTGTCCGTTAAATTGATATTTATCGTATATTGTCAAGGATTATCGGCATTTGAAAATGAAAAAGCCACTACATACAGTAACGGCCTCTCATTCATCTAAATTACATAATCTCCTTTTTATGATAGTTTCTCAATGCTTAACCCCATCGAGCCACTTTTTGTTGTAATGCTATATGCTGAAACAATAAGAAGATATTTTCTACCTGCAACCAAATCAACTTCGATTTTTGCTTGAAGATTTCCCGCTCCGTCATCATTATATAGACAAGCATCCGCTGATGTCGGATCGATAAAATATAAGTAAGTATCTATGTCGTCTGCGCTCTTAGTCGTGAATTTATATGTTCCGCTTGCACCAGGAGTATAGCAAATCGCTCGTGTGGCATTCAGTTCAGAAGTAAAACTGCACCCAATGATATTGGACCCCAAGAGCCAAATATCCTCAAATTCAGAGACAGCATGTGAATCCGGCGTTATGCCAACCTTTATTTTTCCCGAGTATTGATCCCTATAAGTTGCTACCCTTAAAATATAAGCCTTGTTCGCCTCAACTGTGTAGTTAAATAAGGAATTAAGTCCATGCCCAGAATCATCATTCTCCACAAGTACATTGTATTCAGCGTCAAGCAAGGTTAATTTTGCATCATAACCCCCAAATGTCTGGAATAACTTGTTCCCTGCGGTGTTAAAGGTAACGTAATAGTCTTGGTGAGTTTTACCCGTTGATTGAGTGATTGTAGCCATTCTTTCAACGTAGCGGTCAGACGCACTCATACGTATAGCCGCATCTGTCCTCTGTCCGCATGTGCTACATTTGTACTCGGTTCTATCGGAATTTGGTATTGCCCCTACATAATTGTAACTGTGTGTATGATTCATTTTCAAAGAGACATAGCCGTCACACCAATTCGCATTTATCCAAACGCTTGCCCTTGACGTACCTTGCCATCCAAAATTAACAACGTATCCTGAATATGTACCCTCGCCAGTCGCATAAGCGTAATCCTCATAGCCGTATCCTACAACATCGTGATTTGAACCACCTAAATTAGAATCCATACTTAGGATTAATGGACGTCCCGCATCAATTTCAGCCTTAATAATTGAAGAGTTAATAGGTTTATACCCAAAGAACCATCCCTTTTCCTCATATTTAAGACTGTAATCACTTGAGGACAAAACCTCACTCAAGTACTTATCCATACCATTTTTGACTTCCTTATTGGATGCACCTGAGGTATTTGGCTTCATTATTGATGTAATTATTTTATAATAGAAACTTTCTTTTGTATTCTCGCTACTTGTGCCTGTTGTCCATTCATCCAAATGCATAGGATCAGAACAAGTGTTAGGATTTTTTTCTCTATCTGAAACTGTATTGGTTGTATGGTCATACCCATTTAAATATTTATTGGGTATTATTCGTCTATCGTTATAAAAGTTATTATAACCAAGTAGAAGTTGAGCCGCAACTGGTCCGCATGTTCCAGAATTCCCTTCGCCATACGTTACGCCACTGTAATTATCGCCACGCTTGGGATTGGCTAAAAAGAATTGTACATTTTCTATAAGAGTCCCATTCAAAGACGCGGGTATCAACTTGCCCGTATTGATATCTGGTTCTTCTGCATTGTTAGAAGAGCTTAGTACAGCCAACACTTCGTCCGAAACATTGGACTGCTCAAGACCCAGTTTCGTTGCCTTTGTTTCAATCACCGCATCTCTAACTGTATTGGCAAATTCGTATGCTTCAGCTTTAGAAACAGTAAGTTGTTCTCCAGACTTCACATTATAAAACCGACCATCTACTTTCTGTAAATAGTTTGATGGACCAGCGTAATATTTTTTGGAAACGGACGTATCATATGGTAAATTTCCCTGTAAAGAGTACTCCATCATCTCCATTGTATCTTTGGCATACACAGCATAGCCGCCATTTTCAAACTCTATATAGATATAATCGGCACTATCGTCCAAATTATAAAAATATTCATAAGAAGAAACAGATTTTCCGCTAAACACTGACTCAACAGTTTCGAGCGAAGAACTTTTCTCGGCATTGCTCAAAATAGTGGTGCTTTCTGCTGAAGCAAAGGCTGTCATTGTACCACTAAGTGACGAGAGAACGAATAACACGAGTACAGGCAATAACAAGAAACTAAATAAAGTAATCTTTCTAATTCTCTTCATATTTTCCTCCATAATTATAAATTTTTTTCCAATAGAGACAAAAGATAAAATAAAAAGCGCAAAAACAAAACTTCTAATCCCCCTCCCGCTCAAATACCACTGTACATCGGTGGACACCTCCGTCTATAATTATTCCAAAAAAATCAATTCACTTGTCCATAATCTCATTGCAAATAAAGCATATCATAATACGTCTAAATGTCAATATCCGCTATAATGATTTCTTATGCATTTAATGCGTATAAATCTTTTGCAAAAATTGAAATATAATACGCAATTTTTTTATGCTTTCATAGTGCTGATAATCAAATTCTCATAAAAGCTGTTTGAACCTATGACAACCGAACTGAATTTACATTCAGTTTTTACTGTAAAATAGTATCGCAGAACACCAAAAACAGGCTCTTCGTCTTCACTGATTAGTTCAATATTGAAAATATCATTATCATATAAAAATGTAATTCCTTCGGAACTAAGTCCTATTTGTTGACTACCACCGCTTTGTCTTGCTCCAACTTCCAAAAAATACGTTTTACCCACTTCAAGGATATAGTCATTATCGTATGCCGTTTGCTCATTTAATAATTTATCGTTAAAACCGTCCTCGTAAATTGTACCCCAAACACCGACCATTTTACCTGCATCGCCACCGTTAGGTTTATCGCGGGAACTACTGATCATAACGGCTACGGTTACAACAAACGCAATTATGATAGCTAAGCAAACAGCACTAATAATAATCAATAATTTGCTGATTTTAGAAATAGTGATATTCTTCTTTACCACAACCGCTTCCATTGCTTGGTCGGGAAAGAACTCTTCCCGTTCCACACCAAAGAACTCAGCAAGCCGATTAAGCGAATCATCACTTGGAAGTCCTAAACCGTTTTCCCACTTAGCAACAGCACTTCTGCTTACAAAAATTTTTTCAGCAAGGTTGGCTTGCGATATACCTTTTTTTAATCGAAACTCTTTCAGCTTTTCACTAAACTGCATAATGCCGACCTCTCATATCTTAGTACTGCCATTATATCATAATGCCGTTAAAAAGTATATAATTTGCCTGTTACTTTTGGCGTTCAGAGTGTTACTTTGATATTTATTAGCTTGATTTTATGCACTATTTTAGCGAAATCTTATTTTCTATGTTAAATTACTGTTTATCGTTCCATTATTATACCACAAAAGCGGCATACAAAGCAAGCGTTGTCAAGGCAAAATAAATCCGCTCGTCTTACGAACGGATTTATTTCTTATTCGCTTTGCAAATCGGGTATCACTCCGACGCAGTTATAAATAATCTCTATCGTCTGTCTATGTTCACCCTGTGCCTTTTCGTCTTTGTGAACGAGTATTCTGTCTATAAAACTCCGCACCACTTCGGGCGTTAGCTCGGATATTTCGGTGTACTTTTTCACAAGCCGCATAAACTTCCCTATATCCGCTGTTTCCTTTTGCGCCGTATCCAATTCTTCCTTTAAGACTTTTACCCTTTCGGACAGTTCGGATTGTTCTTTTTCAAAGTTTGCGGACATCTTTATAAATCGTTCTTCGGACAGCGTTCCGCTAACCTTATCCTCGTACAAATTCTGTATGATTCGGTCGAGAGCCGAAATGCGCTTTTCGGCTTCCTCGTACTCTCTCCGCTTTTCGGTCAAATCCTTTTGCGCCGTCTTTTTGTTCTTTTCCTGCAATAAAGCAATAAACTCGGCTTCGTGGTCTTTCGCCATTCCGAGAACACGCTGTAAATCATATAGGACTATCTTTTCCACGGCGGACAAAGTTATGTAATGAGAAAAACAAGTATTCCGTTTTTCCTTTCTGTACGAGGAACAATTAAAGCAGTCTTTCTCTTTCCCCCGATGCCTGTTCATATACATTTTGCTCCCGCAGTCGGCGCAATACAGGAGTCC
>CANQJW010000092.1 GCA_947624345.1 uncultured Clostridia bacterium
TGGGAGTCGAACCCACGACCTCTAGCGTGACAGGCTAGCGTTCTAACCAACTGAACTACCAGGCCACAAGCCCTCGCTTTTGCAAGGACTAGTATGGTGGGAACAACAGGGCTCGAACCTGTGACCCTCTGCTTGTAAGGCAGATGCTCTCCCAGCTGAGCTATGCTCCCAAAAATCGCCTTTAAAATCAGCGACTTGTATATTATATAACATCTATTTTTATTTGTCAAGGGTTTTTAGAATATTTTTTATTTCTTTTGAAGAAAAATTATACTTCTTATCGCAAAAATGACAGCAAACCTCGGTGTTTTCGTCATTTGACATACTTTCAAGTTCAGTTTTTCCAAGACTTATCAATGCCCTTTCAACCCTTTGCCGGCTGCAATCACACTTATATGCGACCTCAAAATCATCTAAAACATTCGGATTCAGCCCATCAAGAGCCATCAGTGAAATATCTTTTACTGTCTTTCCTCCGCCCAGTAATTGAGTAACTGAACTCATAGACTTTACATTATTTTCAATAATGTCAATCGTCTCGTCTGTAGCAAACGGCAGAACCTGAATCAAAAAACCTCCTGCATATTTAACTGTTAAATCAGTTTCAACCAAAACACCTAATGCACATACACTAGGTGTCTGCTCACTGACTGCAAGATAGTTCGTTATATCCTCTGCAATTTCGCCAGAAACAATAGGCACCTGACCCGAATAGGGCTCTTTTAACCCCAGATCCTTTACAACGCTTAGAAAACCGTCCTTTCCTACTGCTCCTGCAACATCAAGCTTTCCTTTACTGTTTAGTGGTATCTCAACCACAGGATTGGCCACGTAGGATTTTACATTTCCAAAGCTGTCAGATACTGCAATAAGATTTCCTGCCGGCCCTTTACCGTTGATTCTTATAGTGAGCGTGTCGTCTTTTCCTTTTAAACCAAAGCCTAAAAGTGACGCTCCCATAGAAAGCCTTCCTAATGCCGCTGTTATTACCGCTGATGTCTTGTGGATTCTCTCAATTTCTGAAACTATATCTTTTCCGTCAATCGCACTGCAAACAACAGATGCATCAGCTGTTATTGACCTGACTATTCTACTCATTTTACCTCTTATACCTCAATTATTTTTTGAATACATATAAAATTCGTTCGCTGTTGTCATTTGCCTTGTTATCTGAAAAATCATCAAAGCTCTCTAAATATTCAAACCCTGTCCCCTTAGCAAACTCCTTTACTGCATAACTTTCGCAGGAAATTTCTGAAAATTCCTCATGATATCTTTTGTAATTATTATCATCAAGTCTTTCAAAGATATCCAGAAAAATGTCTACTCTGCTATCCTCGCTGTTATACTCATTCTGCCATACACAATATACGCTGTCCTCTTCAAAAATAAACGCATTATCTGACAAAATATCCCTATGCTTGTGCGGGGTATTCATATCAAAAATAAATAATCCCCCGTCGGTAAGGTTGTTATAAACATTCTGAAACGTCTTTTTTATTTCTTCAAAGCTCTCAAGATGATTAAGACTGTCCATCATACAAACTATTACATCTGCCCTGCTTTCCTGAAGAGAAAAACTCGTCATATCTCCGAAAACATACTGCATACTCAGTCTTGAGTTGATCTTCTTCTCCTCGGCAATAGAAAGCATTTCCTCGGAAATATCTACTCCCAGAACATTGAAGCCAAGCAAAGTCAGCTCCTCACTAAGAGAGCCTGTTCCGCACGCCAAATCAATCAGAAAATCAGCTTCAGGAAAATATTCGTTTACTATATTGTTTATCTTCTCTGCTATCTCCTGATATTTTACATCAGACATCAATATATCATAATGTTTTGCAAAAGCTGTATAATTATTTGTCGCCATATTTCTTTTCCAATCTTTCAAATACAACCCTGTATCCGTCGCTTCCGTAGTTTATCGAACGGTTTACTCGGCTTATCGTCGCCGTCGAAGCTCCTGTTTCGTTAACTATATCGCTGTATACATAATGCTCATTAAGCATCTTGGCAACCTGAAAACGCTGTGATAATGACTTTAGCTCTAAGATAGTACATAAATCCTCAAAAAAGGCAAAGCACTCATCCTCAGTTTCAAGACACAGAATGGCTTTGAACAAATCGTTCATATTCTTATCTCTGATGCTTTCTTTCATATTTTCCTCCGTTTCTACGTTGAATTCCACGCATTAAACAATGTTTTCACAATTTCACGCTTTACAACGTGAATATGTTACATTCATATTTTAACACATTAAAATACAAAAGTAAAGACCAAAGTGCAATTAGAGGCTAGAAATTAGAGGCAAGAGGCAAGACCGCCGAGGCAACGTTTCAATGGATAATGGATAATGGATAATTTACAATTAAACAAGACAAAAGCGTTCAGGTCGTATTATTGACCTGAACGCCCTTTTTATGCTTACTTCACCTTTACCTTCTTCTTACTCTTAAACCACTTGCTATATACCTTCTGCGTCTTGCCCTTTGCGTCCTTGTAAGTTGCATACGCCCTTACGCGAACAAAGTATTTCTTCTTGCTCTTTAGCTTCTTGAAAACAAGCTTATTCTTGGTAGTCGCCTTATTGATTACATTCTTCTTAAAGTTCTTCTTAGTGGACGCCTGTACCTCGTAGCCTACTGCCTTTGCTACCTTCTTCCAAGAAACAGTTATCTTCTTCTTGCCCTTTGCTTTAGCTGTAAGGCTCGTGATTTTCGCCTGCTTTATTGCCTTTTCGGCAGTAGCCTTAGCCTGTGAAGCCTTTTGAGCCGGTGACGTTGTCTTTTTAACATTACCGCCTGTTGGGTTTGTCGGGGTTGTCGGCTTTGTTGGGCTTGTTGGGTCAGAACTATCCGACGGGGTTGTTGGGTCGGATTCGGACGGGTCTGACTTCTTTTCTTCAAGTGCATTTTTAGCATCATTTATTGCTTTAACCGCGCTGTCAACCTCGTCTTGGGTTGAAGTCAAATCCTCTAAAATAGCTTTTCCTGCATCTAATGCTTGCGTGAATGTTGAAACACTCTCATCTGTGTACTTATCTGTTTCTACAGACTCTGCATCAGATATTGCCGTTTCAAGCTTTGAAAAATCTGCTATGTAAACAGTGTTATCTTCTTTCAAATATCCTGCATTCCTCAAAGTTTTTTCTGTTGTGCTGTTCTTGTAAATATAAAATGTTGGGTTGTTTTCCATCCAAAATGTTCCATATTCTTGTGAAACTCCTGCTGAATTAAGTCGAAATGCACCTACATATTCAATATCTTTACAATCTATTATTATTTCTTTTAATGATGTACATCTGGTAAACAAACATTCTCCAAGACCGTTTTCCATATCATCGCCATATTCTTCTACTGTGCCTACGCCTTTTATAATTACCTTTTCTAGTGATTCGCATCTAGCAAAGGTCGAATTTTCACGAGCATACTGCCCATTAATTGAACGTAAATATATTAAACCTTTAGGTATCGTCACTTCTTTAATTAAATTACAATTTTCAAATGCTTGATCTCCTAATACCATTCCTTCATTTAAATTAACAGAAGTAATATTAGTACCTGAAAATGAATATGGACCAACTTGATTTACAGACTTAGGTAAATTTAAATCTCCTGATAATGGTGTATAAGCAAATACCGCCTCTCTAATTTTTTCAAGACCTTCTGAAAATGAAATTGTTTCAAGCCCTGATCTATAAAAAGCATTGTTTTCTATTATTTTTACGGTTGATGGCAATGTAAGCTTAGTAAGATTTGGATATTCTGAAGATTTCTCAGACATTTGATTGTCAAACTTTCCAAAAGCACATTTACCTATATACGTTATACCTTCTTCAACAACAACCTCTGTTATTTCATCTTTATATTTGTAGTATCCCCATTGGTCTACTGAAAGGCCTGAAAACATAGGGCCTTTACCTGAAATAGTAAGGATTTTAGTTTTCTTATCATATATATATTTACAACCAAGCCCACAAGGTCCTGATGTATCGGTCACTTCAGCCACCTCTATAGGTGTGCGGTTTTCTATTTCAGGAAACTTCTGGTCCTCTGTGATATACTCTATATCATCATCAGTTAACTTTAAACCATCTCTTAATGACTTTTCTGTTGTTGAGTTTTGATATATATGCCACTTTGTACCACTTCCGGCATTTGGGTAGAATACTAAGTTACTATCATTAAATGTATTTTCCAAATCTTTTGTATATATCCATAAGTCTTTTAATTCAGACATATTTTGCGATAAACAATTATGAAGATTAGTAACTGTAGATGGAAATACTGCTTCTGTTATTTTTCCTAATGAAGTGAAATTATAGTCGCTTGCTAAAGAAATACCTTCTTCAACTACTAGCTTCTGTATGTTTGTTGCTACGTTTTCCCAGCCCCAATATGGAATTGTATATGACCCCGAAGGAGCAGGAGACTCATAACATTTGCTCATCTCGCCGGTACCACTTATAATCAAAGTACAGTCTGTGTTTATAAGCCAAGTAG
>CANQJW010000093.1 GCA_947624345.1 uncultured Clostridia bacterium
TTTTGGTATGGGTAAGTCTTCCGAAGTTCCTGACGCTATCCGCAAGGGAATTGAAGACGCAAAGAAAAACCTTATAAAGATTTCACTCAGAGGAACAACAATTCCACACGAAATTGTCGGTGCTTTTGGTGCAGGCAGAGTTTTGATGAAGCCAGCTGCTCCCGGTACAGGAGTTATCGCAGGCGGACCGGTCAGAGCAGTTGTGGAAATGGCAGGAATAAAGGATATTAGAACAAAATCGCTTCGTTCTAACAATCCAAGTAATGTAGTAAGAGCTACAATAAACGGTTTAGCTTCAGTTAAGTCAGCAGAAGAGGTTGCTGCAAAGAGAGGCAAGACGGTTAAAGAAATTTTAGGCTAAGGAGGAATAAAGCAATGGCAAATCTTAAAATAACATTAGTTAAAAGTCTTATTAGAACAAAAAAAGACCAAATTGCTACCGCTCATTCTCTTGGTCTGAAAAAAATCGGTGCGGAAACAATTCAACCAGATAACGCACAGACACAAGGTAAGATTAAGAAAATTAGTCACCTTATCAAAGTAACCGAAGCGTAATGCAAGGAGGTGCGTATAAAAATGAAATTGCACGAATTATCACCAAACGCAGGTTCTAATAAAGAAAGAAAGCGTATTGGAAGAGGACATGGCTCAGGCTGGGGCAAAACAGCCGGCAAGGGACATAAGGGTCAGAAGGCTCGTTCAGGCGGCGGCGTTAGACCAGGATTTGAGGGCGGTCAAATGCCATTAACCCAGAGAATACCTAAGCGTGGGTTCAATAATATATTTGCAGATAAGGTTGTCGCTTTAAATGTTTCTGATTTAGAAAGATTTAACGACGGAATTACTGTAGATGCTGAGATTCTTGAGGCAGCTGGCCTTGTAAAGGGCAAGTATGATTCTATTAAGATTCTTGGAAACGGTGAGCTTACAAAAAATCTTACCGTTAAGGCAAACGCTTTTTCAGCTAGCGCTAAGGAAAAGATTGAAAAGGCTGGTGGAAAGGCTGAGGTGATGTAAGGTGTTAGAGGTATTAAGAAATGCCTGGAAAGTGGCAGATTTAAGAAAGAAAATTCTTTTCACACTTTTCATTATCATAATTTACAGAATAGGTGGAGCAATTCCTGTTCCATTTTTGGATCAGGCAGCATTGGCTACATGGTTTGAGGAAACTAGCACAAACAGCGGTAACTTCTTCAACTATTTGAATATGCTGTCCGGAGGTAACTTCTCAAAGGCTACCTTGCTTGCATTGTCTATTTCACCTTATATCAACGCACAGATCATCATTCAGCTTCTGACTTATGCTCTTCCACCTTTGGAGAGATTATCCAAGGAGGGCGAAGAAGGAAGAAAGAAAATCAACAAGATTTCAAGATATACCGCATTCGGAATCGCAATATTCCAAGGCTGGGCTTATTATCTGACTCTTAAGAACTCAGCTAGTGCTTTGGCTCAAGGTTATACGACAGGATGGAAGAAGATATTTGCAGAAATCATTATTATAGCTTGCTTCACAGCGGGTGCATCGCTCATTATCTGGCTTGGAGATCAGATCAATGAAAAGGGTATCGGAAACGGTATTTCTATGATACTTTTTGCAGGTATCGTAGCAAGAGGCCCTGCTGCTGTTGGAACACTATTGCAGCTATTACAGACAAAAGAGCTCAAATTTATGATACTTGTACCGATAGTAGTAGTGATTTTTGTAGCAATGATCGCATTCATTATCTTTATGGATAATGCCGAGAGAAGAATTCCGATTCAGTATGCAAAGCGTGTTGTCGGAAGAAAAATGTACGGAGGACAAAGCTCGTTCATTCCGATCAAGGTTGCAATGTCGGGAGTTCTTCCTATCATCTTCGCAATGTCATTTATGTCATTGCCGTCAACACTGGAGCTGTTTATAGCAAGACCTACTGATCCAACTGGATTCTGGCAGAATTTCTATGTTAAAATGCTTGAGTGGTTCGACTATCAGAGTTTGGTATATGCTGTAATCTACTTCTTGTTGATCATCGGATTCAACTATTTCTATGTATCAATGCAGTACAATCCTATTGAGATTGCAAACAACTTAAGACAGAATAACGGTGGAATCCCGGGTATCAGACCGGGAAAACCGACAACTTCATTCATCAAGAGAGTATTGTCAAAGATCACTCTTGTGGGAGCTGTATTCTTAGGAATTATCGCTATCTTCCCGATATTCTTTGCTAAATTCTCAGGCGTTGGCGGAATTGCTATGGGTGGTACATCTATCCTGATCGTTGTTTCTGTTGCACTTGAAACTGTTCGTACACTGGAATCACAGATGATGATGCGTCATCACAAGGGATTCCTTGAATAAGATAATGGGTGATTAGTATGAATTTGATTTTATTAGGAGCTCCGGGAGCAGGAAAGGGTACACAAGCTGAGGTTATATGCAAGGCTTTGAATATCCCGACCATCTCAACCGGAAATATGCTCAGGGAAGCTGTAAAGAACGGAACTAAAAGCGGACTTGAGGCAAAGAGCTTTATGGACAGCGGAAAGCTTGTTCCTGATGAGGTCGTTATCGGAATTCTAAAGGATAGAATTGCTGAGGATGACTGCAAGAACGGTTTTATACTTGACGGTTTTCCACGAACAGTTCCACAAGCCGAAGCGCTTGATAATATGGGTGTTACGATTGATAAGGTTATTGAAATCTATGTTCCCGATGAGAAGATCAGACAGAGACTTTCAGGCAGAAGAGTCTGTGAAGGCTGTGGAAATTCTTATCATATCGACTTCAAGCCTACAAAGGTTGAGGGAATTTGTGACGCTTGCGGCGGTAAGACTGTTATCCGTAAGGACGACGAGCCTGAAACGGTTAATAACAGACTTGCAATATATCACGAGCAGACAGCACCTCTCAAGGGTTATTATGAGAACCAGGGTAAGCTTGTTACTGTTGAGGGACAGGAAGAGGTTTCAGAAACTTCAAAACTGACGCTTGCTGCAATTGAGGCATAATCAATGTTGTATATTAAATCTGACAGTGATATTGAAAAAATGAAGAAGGCAGGAAAAGTTACTGCCGGAGCATTAAAAATTGCCGGTGAGTCAATCCGTGTCGGAATGACCACAAAAGAGCTTGACAAAATCATTCACAGGTATATTACGTCGCACGGGGCTGTTCCGTCGTTCTTAGGATACGGAGGATTTCCTGCCTCGGCTTGTATATCTGTAAACGATGAAGTGATTCACGGTATTCCAGACGGGAGAAAACTCGAAAACGGCGATATAGTTTCTGTCGATGTGGGAGCATACATCGGAGGCTTTCACGGAGACAGTGCAAAAACCTTTGCTGTGGGAGAAATCTCAGAAGAAGCAAAGGCGCTTATGAAATCGACTGAGGAGAGCCTATATCTTGCAATAGATATGGCTAAGCCGGGCGTAAGGCTCGGCGACATCGGTCATGCGATTCAGAAGCATAATGAGGACAACGGATATAGTATTGTTAAACAGTTTGTAGGTCACGGAGTAGGAAAAAATCTTCACGAGGATCCCGAAGTGCCGAATTTTGGCAGAGAAGGGCGAGGACTTCGTTTAGTCCCCGGTATGGTTATCGCAATTGAGCCTATGATAAATATAGGAACCGAGAACGTGATGGTTATGCCTAATGACTGGACTGTCAAAACAACAGACGGTTCGCTGTCAGCTCACTTTGAGCATACAATCGCTATTACAACTGACGGTGCGGTTATTCTTACTCAAACCGATTAGGAGGTAGCGTTGTGGATATAAAGGTTGGCTCTGTTGTAAAGAGTTGTGCAGGTCGCGATAAAAATTCCTTTTTCGTTGCAGTGGGAATTAGCGGCGGCTTTGTGGAAATAGCAGACGGCAAAGAGCGTAGACTTGAAAAGCCAAAGCGAAAAAACATAAAGCACATTTCACCTACCAACGCAGTAATTTCAATGGAAGCCTTAACAAACAAAAAATTGAAAAAGGTGTTGAATGAGTTCTCAACCCAAGGGCTCATACAAACCGTAACCTATGAGGAAAGGGTGTAAATATTTATGTCAAAAGAAGATGTAATCGAGGTTGAAGGTACAGTTTTGGAAGCAATGCCGAATGCAACGTTTAAAGTTGAGCTTGCAAACGGACATCAGATCCTTGCACATGTATCAGGCAAGCTCAGACTTAACTACATTCGTATCATTCCCGGAGATAAGGTAACGGTTGAAATGTCACCTTATGATTTATCAAAGGGAAGAATTACCTGGAGATCAAAATAGGTAATGATCCTAACACAATCGTTTGAGAAAGCATAAAAGCTTTCGGTATTTAAAGGAGGTATTAACATGAAAGTAAGACCTTCAGTTAAGCCAATCTGTGAAAAATGCAAGGTTATCAGACGCAAGGGCAAGGTAATGGTTATTTGCGAGAATCCTAAGCATAAGCAAAGGCAAGGCTAACGAATGAATAATGGAG
>CANQJW010000094.1 GCA_947624345.1 uncultured Clostridia bacterium
AAGACCGACAATGCTCATTTCTTTGAGTTCTCAATTGAGGAGCTTTCGCAAAACGGATTTGCACTTAAAAATGTGACATTTGATTTACACAACTCCGATTTTGAGGGAAACATAATGACTGAATATGAAAAGCGTTTTTCAGATGAGGGGCTTCCGATATATAGACTTGAAGCATATATACTCAAATAATAAAAGATAAAGAGCAACGTCACTGTTGCTCTTTTTTCATCTATTTTCAAATCTAGGTACTAGCCCCGCCGTTGATCAAACTTCTACGTTTATCGAACTTTTTAAAAGGCGGCACTGGATGCAACGTCACCGTTGCTAGTTGTTTATGAGCTTATCCTCATCGCTCCAGCTATAAAGCTTTCTGACTTCCTCACCTACAACCTCAGCAGGATGCTCAGCAGCAAGCTTTCTCATAGCCTTGAAGTGAACCTGTGAGCCTGCGTCTGACATATCAAGCAAGAAGTCCTTAGCGAATGTTCCGTCCTGAATGTCAGAAAGAACCTTCTTCATAGCCTTCTTTGTATCCTCAGTGATGATCTTTGGTCCTGTAACATAATCGCCGTACTCAGCAGTGTTTGAAATTGAATATCTCATTCCTGCAAAGCCTGACTGATAAATCAAATCAACGATAAGCTTCATCTCGTGAATACACTCAAAATATGCGTTTCTTGGGTCATATCCTGCTTCGCAAAGAGTTTCAAAACCTGCCTGCATAAGTGCGCAAACACCGCCGCAAAGAACAGCCTGTTCACCGAACAAGTCGGTTTCTGTTTCTGTTCTGAAGGTCGTCTCTAAAACTCCTGCTCTTGCTCCGCCGATACCAGCTGCATATGCAAGACCGATTTCCTGTGCGTTTCCTGTTGCGTCCTGCTCAACAGCGATAAGACAAGGAACTCCCTTTCCTGCCTGATACTCTGAACGTACTGTGTGTCCGGGTCCCTTAGGAGCTATCATAATTACGTTTACGTCCTTAGGCGGAACGATACATCCGAAGTGAATATTAAATCCGTGTGCAAAAGCTAAAGTCTTGCCCTCTGTTAAATAAGGTGCGATCTCGCTCTTATAAAGAGCTGCTTGCTTTTCATCAGGAATTAAAATCATAATCAAATCAGCAGCCTTTGCAGCATCTGCTGTTGTCATTACTGTAAGACCTGCGTCCTCAGCCTTTTTCCATGACTTGCTTCCCTCATACAAACCGATAACAACATCTACACCGCTGTCCTTAAGGTTCAAAGCGTGAGCGTGTCCCTGGCTTCCGTAACCGATAATAGCTACCTTCTTGCCCTTGAGCTTATTGAGGTCGCAATCCTGTTGATAAAAAATCTTTGCATTGCTTGTGTTTGACATTTCTTTTCCTCCTAGAATCTGCATTATGTATGCAATTTAATTTATATAGTTTTATAATAAGGCGGTAAATATTCCCCTTAATTATTAACTTAATAATTTGTACTTTACTATTATGCTTGTTAAATGTTACATAATTGTTTTAATTATTTGCTTATTTTTTAAATGTCATAATATCCTGACCTTTTTGAATAGCTATTGTTCCCGTTCTCACAACTTCGAGAACATCATAAGGCTTTGTGATTTCCTCCAACCTGCATATGTGAGCATATGTGTCAGCAAGCAAGATAGTCATAGTCGTCAAAGAAATATCAATGACCTTTGCCCCTGTAATATCAGCAATAGTCATGATTTCATTTCTCTTTTCAGCAGGAACTCTAAGCTTTATAAGTATAAGCTCTCGCTCTAACTTTTCGTCCTTTGTAAGAGTTTTAACCTTTATAACGTCAATCAGCTTGTTGAGTTGTTTTTCCACCTGCTCGACAATATACTCGTCGCCGTCGACAATAATCGTAATCCTTGAAATTGCAGGATCATCTGTTATACCAACTGCTAAGCTCTCGATATTAAATCCCCTTCTTGAAAACAGTCCTGAAATTCTCGACAGCACTCCTGCGTGGTTTTCCACTAAAACTGAAATTGTATACTTCATTGTATATAAACATTCCTTTCAAAGTAATTATAATGTACTTTCAAAATCATCTACAACACATTCAACAAGATAACAGCCCTCGTGTGTTGCAAGCTCGTCAATAGCCTTTAGAGCTGTTTCTTCGCTGTCAACCCTCATTGCAGGTATTCCATAAGCCTTTGCAAGCGTGATAAAGTCCGGCGAGCCGTCAAGTGATACAGCAGTAAGATGATTTTTATATATATTAGTCTGAACCTCTCTCACCATTCCTAAAAAGTTGTTTTTCATAACGACTATCTTAATATCGACATTATGCTGAACAGCGGTAGCAAGCTCCATAAACGACATCTGAAAAGATCCGTCACCGCATATTGCAATGACAGGGTGATTTTCATCTGCCAGCTTTGCACCTATCGCCGCAGGAACAGAATATCCCATAGTTCCCATTCCGCCTGAGGTTAAAAAGCGTCCATCTCTGATTTTATAGCTTGTAGCACTCCAAATCTGATTTTGACCAACATCGGCAACAACTGTTGTGTTCTTCGGCATTCTATCAGATAAATCGCTTATAAATTTTCTTGGATTTACCGTACCTGACTTAACAGGCTTTATGGTCTCCTCCGCTTTAAAACTGTTTAGTTCATTCAGCCACTCATCATGCTCTATAGATGACGCCAGCTTAAGCATTTGCTTTAAAACAAGTTTCGCATCTCCCACAAGAGGAATATCCACACCGAGGTTTTTGCCTATTTCAGCAGGATCAATATCTATATGGATAACCTTAGTTGTCGCATTTACTGCATCGGGATTTCTTATTGCCCTGTCTCCTACCCTTGCACCAACAAGAAAAATAACATCGCAAAGCCCGACTGCCTTATTAGCTATGCTTTTGCCGTGCATACCTATCATACCGAAAAACAAATCATTATCGGTTGAAAAAGCTGATATTCCCATCATTGTAGTAACAACAGGTATCTGCATGACCTTTGACAGCTCTGTTATCTCGCTTACTGCGTTTGACGAGAAAACTCCTCCGCCTATACAGATAAGAGGTTTCTTAGCCTCGTTCAATGCCTTCAGAACTCGCTTTACCTGAAGCATATTCCCCTTTGTAGTCGGCTTATAGCTTCTTATATCTACACACTCAGGATATTCAAAATCAATCTCCTGATTCTGAACATCCATAGGAACATCAATAAGTACAGGACCCGGACGGCCTGTGCCTGCTATATAAAACGCTTCCTTAAAGGCCTTTGGAAGCTCGTCCTTATCCTTAATCAAATAGCTATGTTTTACAAACGGTTCAGCCGAACCTGTTATATCCGCTTCCTGAAAAGCATCAGAGCCTATCTGATCATTATTTACCTGCCCTGTTATTACAACAAGCGGAATAGAATCTGCATAAGCCGTCGCAATAGCCGTAATAAGATTTGTTGCTCCGGGACCTGATGTTGCAATGCACACACCCGGTCTGCCTGTTATTCTTGCATAGCCGCTTGCCGCATGACCTGCATTTGCCTCCTGCCGAACAAGAATGTGCCTTATATCACTCTCATACAAAGAGTCATAAAAAGGACAAATAGCTGCTCCCGGATAACCAAAGACGACTTTGACCTGCTCTGCTTCCAGACATTTTACCATTGCTTCACTGATTTTCATTAAAGTCGCCTCCATCCAAAAATATATAAAGAATTATACAACATTTGAATGGTTTAGTCAAGCAAAGAAGAAAATTTAATTGACAATTAAATATACAAGACAAAAGCGTCCAGGATTTTATTCTCCTGAACGCTCTTTCTTTTTTACTTAACCTTAACCTTCTTCTTACTCTTAACCCACTTGCTGTACACCTTCTGCGTCTTGCCCTTTGCGTCCTTGTAAGTAGCATATGCCCTTACCCGAACAAAGTATTTCTTCTTGCTCTTGAGCTTCTTAATAACAAGCTTATTCTTGGTAGTTGTCTTCTTGATTACATTCTTATTGAAGTTCTTCTTAGTAGATGCCTGTACCTCATAACCTGTTGCCTTTGCAGCCTTCTTCCAAGATACAGTTATCTTCTTCTTGCCCTTAGCCTTAGCCGTAAGGCTTGTGATTTTAGCCTGCTTTATTGCCTT
>CANQJW010000095.1 GCA_947624345.1 uncultured Clostridia bacterium
GGTTATACAATAATTAAAGGTGAGAAAAACGGAATCAGCGCAGAGGTCACGTTCTTTGTTCCGCTGAATTTCAGAGGTGAGGTTCAAAAGGTTACTCTTGAGAACACTTCAGATAAGCCTAAGACCTTTAAGCTGTTTTCTTTTGTAGAGTGGTGTTTATGGAATGCTCAGGACGACGGCGAGAATTTTCAGAGGAATTTCAATACAGGCGAGGTCGAAATTGAGCGTTCGACAATTTATCATATCACAGAATACAAAGAACGCAGAGATCATTTTGCATTCTATACTGTAAACTGTGATATTGACGGATTTGATACAGACAGGGAAAGCTTTATGGGGCTTTATAACGGCTTTGGAAACCCTCAGACTGTTATGGAGGGCAAGCCTAAAAACTCGGTTGCCGACGGCTGGTCGCCTGTTGCTTCGCACTGTATTGTAATCACATTAAATCCCGGAGAGAAAAGAGATTTGGTATTCACTCTCGGATATGTTGAAAATACCGATAACGACAAGTGGAATGAGGACGGCTCTATAAATAAGTCAAAGGCTTATGATATGATTAAGTCTATGGATAATGTTGAAAAGGCTGACAAGGCTTTGGCAGAACTTAAAGACAGCTGGGATAAGCTTCTTTCTAAGTACACTGTTAAAACAGATGATGACAAGCTTAACAGAATGGTAAACATATGGAACCAGTATCAGTGTATGGTTACGTTTAACCTTAGCCGTTCGGCTTCGTATTTTGAAAGCGGCATCGGCAGAGGAATGGGCTTTAGAGACTCTAATCAGGATTTGCTGGGCTTTGTTCATCAGATTCCCGAAAGAGCAAGGGAGAGAATTTTAGACCTTGCTGCCACTCAGCTTCCTGACGGCGGATGCTATCACCAATATCAGCCGCTCACCAAAAAGGGTAACAACGAGATAGGCGGTAACTTTTCTGACGATCCGCTGTGGATGATTCTTTCAACAGCGCAGTATATAAAGGAAACAGGCGATTATTCTATTCTTGATGAGATGGTTCCTTATGATAATGATGAATCCAAATCTCAAAGAATGATGCATCATTTACATCAGTCGTTTTACCATGTGGTTAATAATCTGGGTCCTCACGGGCTTCCTCTTATCGGCAGAGCCGACTGGAACGACTGCTTGAATCTGAACTGTTTTTCAAACACCCCCGGCGAGAGCTTCCAGACCTCTACCTCGAAGGACGGAAAGGTTGCAGAGTCTGTTATGGTAGCCGCAATGTTCACATTTATAGGTCCTGAATATGTAAGGCTTTGTGAATACAAGGGGCTTGATTATGAAGTTGAAAAGGCTCAAAAGGCTATTGACGAGATGAAGGATAACATAATCAAGCACGGCTTTGACGGTGAATGGTTCTTAAGAGCTTATGACGACTGCGGAAACAAGGTTGGCTCTAAAGAATGTGAGGAAGGAAAAATCTTTATTGAGCCTCAGGGCTTCTGTGTTATGAGCGAAATTGGAAAAGAAGATGGACTTGACATAAAGACCATGGACAGCGTCAAGAAATATCTTGATACAAAGTATGGTCTTGTTTTGAACAATCCTGCGTTTACTAAATATTATATTGAATATGGTGAGATCTCAACCTATCCTGCCGGATATAAGGAAAACGCAGGCATCTTCTGTCACAATAATGCGTGGATAATCTGTGCTGAGGCGTTTTTAGGACGGGGAAATCAAGCATTTGAATACTATTCAAAGATTGCGCCTGCATATCTTGAGGATATATCTGAAATTCACAGAACAGAGCCTTATGTTTATGCTCAGATGATAGCCGGAAAGGACGCAAAACGTCACGGTGAGGCTAAAAACAGCTGGCTGACGGGTACGGCGGCTTGGAACTTTGTTGCGGTTTCTCAGTATATTCTGGGTGTCATTCCTGATTATTCGGGACTTAAGCTTGATCCGTCAATTCCGAGCGAGTGGGACGGCTTTGAGGTTTCAAGAGAATTCAGAGGAATTAGATACAATATCACATTTAAAAATCCTGATAATATCTCTAAGGGAATAAGAAGCATTACCGTTGACGGAAATCATATCGAAGGAAATGTTCTTCCTCTGTTTGAAAGTGGAACAGAACACACTGTTGAGGTTGTTATGGGCAAAAAGGGATTTTTCAATAAGATTAAAGAGGAGATTTGTAAATAGTACAAAATTAACGGGTGCCACGGTTGTGGCATCTGTGTTTTAAGGGGTTTTATAAATGATTACAGTTTCAAATGTAAGTCTTCAATTCGGCGGTCAAATGCTTTTTAAGGATGTAGATTTAAAGTTTTCAAACGGGAACTGCTACGGAATAATAGGCGCTAATGGTGCAGGTAAATCTACATTTTTGAAAATTCTTTGCGGAGAAATTGAGCCTACAACAGGCGATGTTATTATTCCAAAGGAAACAAGGCTATCTGTCCTCAAGCAGGATCACTTTGCCTATGACGAGTATACAGTGCTGGACACTGTGATAATGGGAAATGAGCGTCTGTATGAGATCATGAAGCAAAAGGACGAGCTTTATGCCAAGGAGGATTTTTCTGAAGCGGACGGCGATTTGGCAGCAGAGCTTGAGGGTGAATTTGCTGAGCTTAACGGCTGGGAGGCTGAAAGCGACGCATCAAAGCTTATTCAGGGACTGGGGTTAGCTGAGGAGCTTCTGTACTCACAAATGTCATCACTCTCGGGCAATGAAAAGGTTAAGGTTCTTTTGGCACAGGCGCTTTTCGGAAACCCGGATATCATTCTTTTGGACGAGCCGACTAACCATTTGGATGTCGATGCTATCCGCTGGCTGGAGGACTTTTTATCCGAGTATTTTGGAACAGTTCTGGTTGTTTCTCACGACAGGCATTTCTTGAATAATGTCTGCACTCATATAGTCGATATAGATTATACCAAAATTAAAATGTATGTCGGAAACTACGAGTTCTGGTATGAATCAAGCCAGCTTATGCAGAGAATGATCAAACAGCAAAACAAAAAGGCTGAGGAGAAAATTAAAGAGCTTCAGGAATTTATCGCACGGTTTTCTGCTAATAAGTCGAAATCTAAGCAGGCGACCTCTCGAAGAAAGCTGTTAGACAAGCTTACAGTTGAGGAGATGCCTGCATCATCAAGAAAATATCCGTATATCGGGTTTGATATGGACAGAGAGCTGGGCAAAGAAATTCTTTCGGTGAACGGTATTTCAAAAACTGTTGACGGCGAAAAGCTTTTGAATAATATAAGCTTTACTGTCGGCAGAGAGGATAAAATTGCTGTAATAGGAGAGTCGGAGCAGGCTATTACAATGCTGTTCAATATATTAACCGAGAATGAAGCCCCTGATGAGGGGGACTTTAAGTGGGGAATTTCGACTTCACTGTCTTATTTTCCGAAGGATAATTCTGAATTTTTTGACGGAAAAACTATGTCGATAATAGAATGGATAAGGCAGTATTCAGAAACAGACGAAACCGAAACGTATCTTCGTGGATTTTTGGGAAAGATGCTCTTCTCGGGAGATGAGGTTTATAAACCTGTAGAGGTTTTGTCAGGAGGAGAAAAGGTCAGATGTATGTTCTCACGAATGATGCTGTTTGGCTCAAATGTGTTGATACTCGACCAGCCGACAAACCATCTTGATTTGGAGAGTATCACTGCTGTAAACAATGGATTATCCGCTTTTAAGGGCGTGGTGATATTTTCATCTCACGACCACGAGATTTTGCAGACGGTAGCTAACAGAATTATTGAAATCAGGCGTGACGGAATAATAGACCGTCAGGGAACATATGAGGAGTTTTTGGAGTTTAAGAAGAACAGATAGAACTCAGGGCAAAACTGAAAATAATAATTAGCCGAGCACAATATGTACACGGCTTTTTTATCGCAACAAAAAAGGCATACGGTTTTCCGTATGCCTAAATTTGTATCATAATATCAACTTTTTATTTATAAAGCTCTCTCTTGACATATGTTGTGTGGAGAACGTGATGAGCCTTTTCACTTCCCGGCTTGCCGAAGAATTCTTTGTAAACTTGCTTGAT
>CANQJW010000096.1 GCA_947624345.1 uncultured Clostridia bacterium
TTTAAAAAAATTTTTTGAAAAGTTGCACGTTTGCGTGCAACTTTTTGCGTTTTCGGGGGTATTAGTGAAAGGGGTTTTCACAAAGACTCATAATTCGGGACGGGCATGAATAGAATTTACAAAGGAGGGACAAAGAGTGCTTATTATTCACGGTCAAGGAAGTCAGCACCTCGAAAATCACGTCGGCTTCCGATACGAGTGCTTCTTCGAGCTTCTCGTTTTGGGGCTTCAAGGCGAACGTTTCGGGCAAGGTCACGACCTCAAGCGAAAACACCCGCAGCTCCGACCACTCGGCGAAGTATGAGATCTATGCGCGAGCCGTTCAGCAGCAGCCCACCGAGGGCATGGCAAAGCTGACCCAGCTCTTCGCTTCCGTCATCGAACCCATCGAAGCCGACAGAGGAAGCGCGAGCTAAAGGACAGATGAAAGTAAACTGATATGCTTAAAACCGCCCGCCGAGCCAATAGGCTCGACGGACGGGAGGTTTATATGTGCTAAAGGTTGTTCCTGTAATTAAACTTATCTAAAACCTCGTTTTTTCTATTGGCGGAGTCAGAAAGAAGAGAAAATTGGTTCTTTGAAAGGCTTTTGTAATCTTTGCAACTGGGAACAGCTTGATTAAAATTTTCATCATAACACATCGAAATTTGTAAATAGTACTTGCATTTTGTTAAATGATAGTGTATAATATAAGCAGAGACAATAACTGAGAATTATTGAAAGCTCAGATGTGGTGATTGCTTTGATAAGAAGAAAACATATATTTATTCAAGAAAAACTACAGTCATTTAGTAATTAAGATGTTTTAGCGCTTGTAATTGCTTTCCTATGTTTGCTACTGTATTGTCAAGGTTTTCAATTAGTATGTCGGCTCCTTTCGCGTTTTGTTTTTCATTTATTTTATACCAAAAGTAGCTGGCTGTTTCTATATCTTATAGTAATAATTTTAATTTTATTGTCCTTAAATCCTGTATTCGCGCTTACAAGCATTTTTGAAGATATATATTATAAAACAGAGAAGGAAAGTTTATTATGATTCTTGATATTTCTGATTCTACATTCAAAAATGTGTTGAATGATAAAAGCCTTTATCTTCCTATTCGGTGGAATGGCTTTGATTTTGCTTCTACTTTAGACGACCTGTTTAGCCATTATATCAGCCAAATTAAATCTATATCTAACGAAAACAGCATTTATTATAATCCTATACATATGAATGTAGAAAGTATTAACCTAATATGCTGTTTATTATTGAAGGCGGTAGATCATTATTTAAACGGATTTCCATCCAAGGCTTACTCGTCTTTAGAACAAGTTATGGATTTACTGATGGATAAACCTCTTAAAATCTACCAGAAAAGTGTAATGGAACAATTTGTGCCCCATGGGTGTTATATAAATGGCGACGATTTAAAGTTGTTTCGCGTGGTTAGTGTTGAAGATAATAAGCCATATCCAAGAGAACGAGTATTTCATACTCCATACAACCTGAGATCAAAGGTTTCTACAAGTCGATACAGCATAGCAGGATATCCGAGTTTGTATTTAGGAACAACATTAGCTCTATGCTGTGAAGAGATTCATATGAATCCACACCAAAATTTCACATTGGCATCTATGTTTGAACTTGAAAGAACGCTTGAATACACCAATACGAATATCCGAATAATTGAATTAGGTGTTAAACCACAAGATTTTTTAAGCATTAATAATGATAACGAAAATAACGAAAGACGCATACCAAATTCCCTTTTAAAAGACAATGCCGTTAGATCTGCTTATTTACTTTGGTATCCACTTATTGCATCGTGCTCATACATAAGAACTAATAAAAATGATCCGTTTGCTGCTGAATATATTATTCCGCAGTTATTAATGCAGTGGGTACGAAACGAAATTGGTTCAAATAAAGATAATGAATACGATCAACTGGTAGGCATACGTTATTTTTCTTGCGCATCTGTGAAAGCCTCAAATATGGGGTTTAATTATGTTTTCCCAACAAGCGGTAAGCAAAAGTCCGCAGAACTTCCATATTGCTCTGTGTTATCAAAATCGTTTCGGTTGACTAATCCAGTATATATCCATGAGTATGATAATTTACGCACTTGTGAATGGTGGTTGAAAAAGCAAAATGACTTTGATTTTATAGGAAGTCTTTGATACGGATATAAGCCCAAAAGCAGTAAACGACTAATCGTTTGTATCTGTCAAACCACACTGTACTTTTCGCTGCGCTTGAAATTAAGAAGAATCCACTATAGTGTAAAGGAATACATTGAATTTAGCAATATATCATGCGGTGTAAAATGAAATCGTAACAGAAGATGGGTTGGGTTTAGCGAAAGAGTCATTGAGATGTAGCTACAAAGTAAGGGTATGACTTCTGAGCTGACAGGGGGGGGGATGCTGATGATGATATTCTTTTTCATCGGCTCGTCTCAGAGAAATTATCATAGTTTTAATTGCTGTTATATAAATTTTAAGGAGGATTTTTATGTCAAACCTAACATCTGAACAGATTAAAAATTTAGAAAGAGAGGGTTATACAATTATTGAAAGAGGTGGAAAAACCAGTATTGAAAAGGAAACTCCCTCTGGCATGGTTAGGTATAAAATGGAAAACGGAGTAGTAAAACAAGTCGATTCTTATTTTGGTGATGTAAGAGATAAAGATAACCACGATAGACTCACTGTAGACATTAATACAGGAGATTTAACAGGGCATGGATATGAACACAAAAAATGGTAACCACATAGGCTCTGGTAAAAATATATAGCTTTTAGATATTAGAGTTCTGCATTTTAACAATACGAACTGTAATTAGGAATTTTTTAAGTTATGTTTTTTGACTTCATCTATTTCACCACTAATGGGCAAAGTCAAAGACGCCTGTAGCATATTTTGACTTTTGTACGCGTAGATATGATTAATTTCCCGTGAGCTCCGCGAGCCAAGCTGGTTAACAACGTAATAAAAACTCTTTGAGCCGACCGAAGCGAGCATTTATGCCGAGGAAAGTTGTGCGAAGGCAGAAATCTGCGCAATAGGTTCGAGGCAAAGCAGAGGTGACTTCGCATAGGCGGCGCGGCGTGACAGCAGTTTTTACTTTGCCTCGGAGACACCTTGGTTACAGCACCATGCTGTCGCGGACTACGTATCGTTCGCTGTTACATTTTTATACTAATGCACTTGCTCATTCACTCAGTCGTTCCAACTTTCCCCAAAACAATGATTCGCGTTTAGCCAGTTCTGCTTAAAACGACAAAATAAAATATTTAATGCGGTGGTCTGACAAAAGGCTAACAAAGCCCATATCCAAGCAATCGGATATGGACTTTGTTTGTAATTATGTAAAATATATGTTTTTATATTGTTTTTCGTTAAATAATGATGTATAAATATTAGTGATGGATAAGGTACACTATCTTTCGCAAAAATAAAAAAGGTGCAAAAAATAGACATGTCCCCGCACTTTCGGTAGAATGAAGTAAACACAAATCATTCGAAAGGAAGCAGGAAATATGTCTGAAAAGATTATAACATTAACGAGAATGCAGTCAAGACAGAACTGAAAGATTTGGTGCGTAAAAGCGTAGAGGAAACCTTGAACGAGCTTCTTGACAGCGAAGAAAAAGAACTTACTGGGGCAAGCAAATACGAGCGTTCGGAATTCCGAAAAGGCTACCGCCGTGGACATTATACCCGAAATCTTACCAACACGTCAGGCAATGTAAAACTATCAGTACCCAAACTCAAAGGCGTACCGTTTGAAACGGCGATAATTGAACGATACCGCCGCCGCGAAAGCTCTGTGGAGGAAGCTTTGATTGAGATGTATCTTGCAGGCGTATCTGTACGCCATGTGGAGGATATAAGTGAAGCATTATGGGGGAGCAGAGTTTCAGCGTCAACCATCAGCGATCTGAATCAAAAGGCGTATGTCCACATCGAAGAGTGGCGGAATAGGCCTCTTTCCGGAAAGTATCCTTACATCTACATTGACGGAATTTATCT
>CANQJW010000097.1 GCA_947624345.1 uncultured Clostridia bacterium
CGTGCTTTTGATAGCAATTCTTGCAAAGAGGATACTTTCCGCTCTCGGCTCCGCATACCTGACAAACCATTTGACTTTGTCCTTTCTTATTATTATATGTTAATTATACGCGCTTTTCTTAGAAAGTCAAGCAAAGATAACGCGTATATGCGGTTTTAAAAAAAACATGGTTCTGACAGCAAAGCAAAAAGCCGCCCTGCGGCGGCTTTTTATTGGCGGAGAGGAAGGGATTCGAACCCTTGTGGCTTTTGACCAAACGGTTTTCAAGACTTTTCGGTTATTCGGAAGTTAAAGTAAGTTGACCGAAACCAGTTTAAGATAAGCAACCCGCAAAACCGCTTGTATAAGCGCTTTGCAAGGTCTGATTATCCGAAAAGCCTTTAAAATCGGGCGTTTGCAAGGTCGGCTCGAAAACGGCATTTTGGGGGAGAAAAGTGCACGTTGGAGAGAAAAAGGAGAGAAAACAGGAGAGAAAAGTGATAACCTTACCATGCTGATTTTAACGATAGGAGTTATCACTTATGAGAGAAAACAAAAGGCTTTTCAATCAGCTCCGTTCTGAATATCCCGACGGACTGTCAAAGGAGCAATTTTATAAAATCGCACATATCAGCAAGGCTACCGCCCGCTATCTTCTTCAAAGCGGCAAGGTGCCGTGCAAGGACACCGGCAAGAAAACGCGTTGCTATCTGATACAGGTCGAAGATGTGATTTTTTATCTGCAAGACCGTGAGGCACACCCGGACAAGTATTTGGCGATTGACGGTTGGTATTCCGAAAACTCTAAAGCTCGGAAAGACTTTATATCATACCGTCAAGAGCTTCGCGGGCTCAGCAAGAAACAGGTCAAGAAATTTCAGAAGCATATCGAAACGCAGATAGACGAAGTCGGCGACCTGCTGAACATCAAAATAATCAGCAAGGTCACCGGATACAGTTGCTCTTCAATTTGCAGATGGTGTGAAAGCGGGAAGCTCCGCTCCTTTAGAATCTCCGGGGCATATCATGTTCCGAAAGAATGGCTCGTTGAATTTCTTACCTCGGAATATGCAAGCGAGATTGTGCGGAAGCCAAAGCGGCATCTTGAAATTATAAGGGAGTTTTTGGCGAAAGAAAACAGCTGAAAATTAAACTGTTATTGATGTAATAACTCTGTCAGCCGTTTTTCTCCTTCTCAAGAATATTCTTCAGCTTCACATTCAGCTCCGGCAAATCAAACTTTGCCGTATTATAGACGTCCTCCATACGAAGCGTCTGGTATTTATGAGCCGCAATATCCCGAAGTCCGGCGATTGCTTTCCACGGCACATCGCGGTATTTCATACGCGTTTCCTCAGAAATATTTTTCACAAGTTCGCCGATATTTATGACGGTCATTCCGACTGCCCGCTTCAGTTTTTCATCATCAAGAAATGCAGGAAGGTCGGTATTACCAAGCATTTCAAGCGCTATCTTGATTTCCGACAGGATTTTGTCAATTATGATAATGTCTCTATGCTGCATAAAGTTCAATCTCCCTGTCGATTTCAAGAAGGTCGGTGCTTTGGATAGGACCATGGATAACGTCCACACTTGTATGAAGAATATCTTCAAGGGCCTGCGAAAGCTTGGAAAGGGTGATAAGCGTGACAGGCGCACTGAATTCGACTATCAAATCGATGTCGCTTGAGGGCGTTGCTGTTCCGTTTGCGCGCGAGCCGAAAAGCACGACCCGGCTGATTCGGTATTCATCAACCACTTTTAGGACTGCGTTTTTTATCTCGTCAATGCTCATAATATCACTCTCCGTTCATTGTAGTATTTGTTGTATTTATTATACCATACTGTCAGCGGAATTTCAAGTGTAATTTATTCTATTCAGTCACTTATAAGAATTTTATGCGATGAAAGCTCACCCGGAACAGTATAAGCGTTATTCATCTTTCAGCGACGCGATAAACGAGGTCTTAGAAGATGACGCTTAATATCGTTCTTTCAAACCAGTTCAAGAAAGACTTAAAGACAGCTGCCAAGCGCGGATATGACATCGGTTTGCTTGAAACTGTAGTCAACACGCTTGCCGCACAGAAGCCTCTCACGGGAAAGCACCGTGACCACGCTCTGACAGGAGATTATATCGGGTTCCGCGAGTGCCATATCCTGCCCGATTGGCTGTTCATTAACGGTTCTATGATAGGTTTTTGATGGGCTGTTATTGTATCACAGCTTTTTGGTTTGTTAATATGTTTTTATTTTTTGAAAAAGTTCTTGACAAATTGAACCGCACATGTTACAATCATTGTAAAACTAAGTATTGCCCAAGACAATAGGTGCTCAAGTAAATTCCTATCGAGGTGATTTGGAGGTAGTCTGCTTGCATCGTTTTGGGAGCAGACTTTTATCTTTTTAGCACTTATGGAATATACTGTAAGAGGTTATTGAAAGCAGAAGGGTGCTATTACATTTGAGGATGTAGTCGTTTATGAATGGGAATAATGGGACATTGAAGAAAGATATTGCAAAGGCAGCAATTCTATTAAGCAGTCTAGTGATTGGGTTGTTATGCGGAGAAACTTTGGATGCTTTTTACATAGCAGTTTTAGTTCAGTCATTAAGCAATGCGTATGATTCGTTTGAATATATTGGAACTTTTTCACGGCTGATAACGGGCGCATATGTAATAACATTTTTGGGCGCTGTCTTATCTTTTATATGCGCGATTTTGCATTTTGCGCCAAATCGAATGACCGCGCTTGTTAATACAAAGGGTGTTGTCTTTGTGGTGTGTGTTTGCTTGGCGATCCCATTTATTATTATGTCAATAAAAGTGTTTATTACGATAAGAAATGGCGAATACTAAATATACAACACAAATTTGAATACTAATACTAATAACAGAGGTTTTAATTATGGAAATATTTATTTGGATTTTATCAGTCGTTTCAATAGCTTTAGCTCTTGGAGAACTTTATTATCGGTATCTAAAGAGAAAAAAAGACGAGCGCAATTTGCAATTTAACCGTGTTTCTTCATCAGTAAAAGATTCCATGGATATTTCAATGGATGAGTTAACTGCTGAATATGCTGAGATGGTACCGAGGGTCAAATTACAGATGAGAGGTTCTTGGAGATTGGCAAAGGACAAATATTTGCCGATGCGCTCATTTGCAAAAATCAGTGATAATGAGTATAGAAAAATGTTGTGATTTTAGGTGAGACAGATGAAGCAATCAGATATTTTGGCTATTCTTTTGAACGAGGAAAACACGAAAAGGTTAGACCAATTAGGAAAAATTCATAATTATACAAAGCATTACCTTCTTTTGGCAGAGGAACTTTCCGAAGACGGAGTTGCATTTTTGCAACCTATGAAAGAACATCGCGATGCATACGACCATCTTGTTCGGGTTCTTTCCCTGCACACGAGGGTAGACGACCTTCCTAATGATTTTGACTACAATTATTATATAAATGATAACTTAAAAAAATCTTATGGTCATGAGTACAGAGCTTTTTTTGATACAGCAGATTGGCTTACATTTATATGTAGAAAGGCAATTAGGGAAACGCTTTCGTTTGCTGCAAAAAGGAAAATGTATATATCCAAGTACGGCGAAAAAGATTTTGAAGAAATAAGGAGATTTATCAACAATGTACCATTTGAGATTGCTAAATATCGAGAAAAAAAAGATGTTAGCAAATCTGCATTGTTAGAGGAAGTAGAAGAATATAGAGTGGCATTAGATAGGTTGATTAAAATATACAAAAAAATTCACACTATATAATAAAAACACCTGACTGATGTCGGGTGTTCTTTTGAATTTGCACGACTTCATAAGAAGAACCTGACAACAATTTTGACAGGACAAGCTGTTTCAAATTCGGTAAAACTAAAATCATATAGTACAAAACAGGCATTGCAATCAAGCAATGCTTTTTTGTTTGAAAGGAATTGAAAATATGGCAGTTTACAGAGTAAACAAAACAAAAGGCTTCACG
>CANQJW010000098.1 GCA_947624345.1 uncultured Clostridia bacterium
TAGAAAACTATTCTGTACACAGCAAATAATGGTTAGGCGAAATACCCCCCCCCCCGTTTACAAATACTGGGTAATTAGCGTTGTACATAGTAGTCCCTCCTTAAACTTGGTACCTATAATATAACATATTTTGAGGGGGGTGTCAAGTATTTTTCAAAAAATTTTTGAAAAACAGAGGTTAGAGGTTAGAAGCAAGAGAACAGCGTTCGGAAAAATTTCGAACGCTGTTGTGTTTAAATCAGTTATCACTAATTTCTTCAATAATCTCTTTTATCTTGTCTATTCCCTCGCCTGTCTGTGCAGAGCAAGGTATAACGTTTATATCATCAAAATATGGTATCTCACTCTTGAAAGCCTCTAATCTTTGCTTTCTTGCCGTTGGCTTTAGCTTGTCAGCCTTTGTGAGTACAACAACAAAAGGCAGTTCGTTTTCCACCATAAAATCTATCATCATAAGATCGTCGTTTGACGGCGCATGACGCATATCAATAAGCTGAAAAATCAAATCAAGCCTTCTTGATTTATCATTCAGATACCCCTCTATAAGACCTGCCCAGCGGTTCTTTTCACTCTTTGAGACTTTTGCATAACCATATCCGGGCAAATCGACAATATAAATGTTCTCAAAGTCGAAAAAGTTTATGGTAACAGTCTTTCCGGGCATTGAACTAACCTTTGCCAACTGTTTTCGGTTAAAAATCTTATTGATAAGAGAAGACTTCCCGACATTAGAACGCCCTGAAAAGGCTATCTCACAGCGTTCTGCTTTAGGTATCTGATTAAACCGCCCGTAAGATGCTTTAAATTCTACATTATTGAAATTCAAATCAGTGTCAGCCCCTGATGGGCATTCCTCCTTTTGTTGTATTTCTGATATTAAACTGTAACAGTTAGATTATCTTTCGCTGTGTCGGTTAAAATCATGTCAAGCGGAAGATTATCGTCGCTGTCTTTGAAATCTAAAGCTGTTTCAAGAACATCGCTTATATTCTTTGCCAGAACAATTTCAACCGATGATTTAACCGCATCGTCAATTTCTTCAATATCAGCCTTGTTGTCATATGGAATTACAATTGTCTTAATTCCGGCCTTATATGCCGCCATTGATTTTTCTTTCAATCCGCCTATCGGCAGGACTTTACCACGAAGTGTAATTTCCCCTGTCATAGCAACAGAGCTTTTAACAGGCGTACCCGACAGTGCCGAAATCATAGCCGTTACCATTGTAACGCCTGCTGAAGGACCGTCCTTTGGAACTGCACCCTCAGGGGCATGGATATGTAAGTCCTTAGTCTTGTAAAAATCCTTGTCAATATTGAACTTATCCGCAATGCTTCTACAATAGCTGACCGCGATTTTAGCGCTTTCTTTCATCACGTCACCGAGCGAACCTGTGAGAGTTATCTCACCCTTTCCATCAAGCACCAAAACTTCCATAGGCATAGTAACACCGCCGACAGATGTCCACGCAAGACCGTTTACTAATCCTACCTCGCTTTCTTTGGCAACAAGGTCAGGAAGATATTTTTTAACTCCCAAAAACTTCTCGATATTATTCTCCCTGAAAGTAACCTTCTTAACGCCGTTTTCTACAATTTCCTTAGCTGCCTTTCTGCATAAAGACGCTATACACCTTTCAAGCTTTCTAACTCCTGCTTCTCTGGTATAGCTGTCAACGAGTGTATATATACAGTCATCGGTAATTTTCATCTGCGAGGCTTTCATTCCGTTAGCCTTTAGCTGCTTCGGAATAAGATGGCGCTTTGCTATATTGAATTTTTCCTCTCTGGTATAAGAAGATAGCTCAATAACTTCCATTCTATCGAGCAAAGGCGCCTGAATGGTATTAAGATTATTTGCCGTAGTTATAAAAAGAACATTCGACAGATCAAATGGCATTTCAATATAATGATCTCTGAACTCCTTATTCTGTTCGCTGTCCAAAACCTCAAGCATTGCAGACGATGGATCGCCTCTGAAATCATTGCTCATCTTATCGATCTCGTCAAGAAGCATAACAGGATTATTTGTTCCTGCCTGTTTAAGTGCAGTTATAATTCTTCCGGGCATTGCACCAACGTATGTTTTCCTATGACCTCTTATATCAGACTCGTCCTTTACTCCGCCAAGCGATACCCTTACATACTGCCTTCCCAGCGCACGGGCTATTGATTTTCCGATTGATGTTTTACCCACTCCCGGAGGTCCTAAAAGGCATATAATCTGTCCCTTTATGTCAGGATTAAGTGCCTTTACAGAAAGAATCTCCAGTATTCTTTCCTTGACATTTTTCAGACCATAATGATCATTGTCAAGAACCTTTCGTGCCTTCTCAATGTTTGCCGTATCCTCAGTAAACTTATTCCACGGAAGCGATAAACAGGTATCAAGATAAGTTCTTAAAACAACTGCCTCCTGAGAGCCTGACGGCATTTTTTCAAGTCGTCTGACTTCTCCCAAAAGCTTTTCCTGATTTTCTTTAGATATATTTAATTCCAATATTTTATTTGTATAATTTTCAATATCGTCTTCATCATTATCCTCACCAAGCTCAGAGCGTATAACCTTTAACTGCTCTCTGAGATAGTATTCTCTTTGGTTTTCCTCAATGTTCTGAGAAACCTGTGACTGAATCTCCTTTTCAATCGTGAGAACCTCAAGCTCGTTTGATAAAATACTGATAAGCTGCGTCAGCTTTTCGCCGACAGTTTTTATCTCCAAAAGCATCTGCTTGTATTCAGTCGAAATGGATATATTAAAAGCTATCGACTCAAACAAGTTCTTTGGCGTTTGTGCGGAATATACCGACGCTAAAATCTCCTTAGGCATTCTTGGAACATTCTCAGCATACTCTCTGAAAGTCCGCTTAGCTTCACGCATTACAGCCTGTAGCTCATAATAGTCCATCGGCTCACGAGAGTATGTAGGAAGCTTTTTAACCTCAGCCTCAAGATATTTATCACCGCTAAGATAAACATTCTGTGCCTTCGCTTTATATAATCCCTCAACTAAAACTCTTGAATATCCCTCAGGGGTCTTTATAATCTGTTTGATTTCTGCTATTACGCCGATTTTATAAATATCCTTAAATTCAGGCTTATCTACAATAAGGTCTTTCTGAGTTGTCAAAAAAACCATTCTGTCACTATCAAGTGCTGCTTTTAACGCAAGAATAGATATTGACCTTGCAACATCAAAGTGCATTATCATATTGGGGTATATAACAACATCTCTCATTGCAACGCAAGGCATTATCAAGGTGCTTTTATTATTTGCCATTTTTGTTTTCTCGTTCATTGTGAATGAATGTTCCTTTCTTTTATATTTAATCTTTATGTATGTCAAAGATGTTAGTGTCTTAAAACAAAACTTTTAAAGCTATGTCCGATTAAAGTTATTTTATCATATTCAGCGTTTTTTTGCAACAGGAATTATATTCATAGTATTATAAAATTCTGCTACTAGAGGCTAGAGGCTAGAACATTAGAGGCAAGAAGCTAGACCGCCGAGGCAACGTTTCAATGGATAATGGATAATGGATAATTTACAATTAAACAAGACAAAAGCGTTCAGGTCGTATTATTGACCTGAACGCCCTTTTTATGCTTACTTCACCTTTACCTTCTTCTTACTCTTAAACCACTTGCTATATACCTTCTGCGTCTTGCCCTTTGCGTCCTTGTAAGTTGCATACGCCCTTACGCGAACAAAGTATTTCTTCTTGCTCTTTAGCTTCTTGAAAACAAGCTTATTCTTGGTAGTCGCCTTATTGATTACATTCTTCTTAAAGTTCTTCTTAGTGGACGCCTGTACCTCGTAGCCTACTGCCTTTGCTACCTTCTTCCAAGAAACAGTTATCTTCTTCTTGCCCTTTGCCTTTGCTGTTAGGCTTACGATTTTCGCCTGCTTTATCGCCTTTTCAGCGGCAGCCTTAGCCTCTGA
>CANQJW010000099.1 GCA_947624345.1 uncultured Clostridia bacterium
GACGCCTGTACCTCGTAGCCTACTGCCTTTGCAACCTTCTTCCAAGATACTGTTATCTTCTTCTTGCCTTTGGCTTTAGCCGTTAGGCTTACGATCTTAGCCTGCTTTATCGCCTTTTCAGCATCAGCCTTAGCTTGCGAAGCCTTTTGAGCCGGTGATGTTGTCTTTTTAACATTACCGCCTGTTGGGTTTGTCGGACTTGTTGGCTTTGATGGGCTTGTCGGGTCAGAGCTGTCTGAAGGGGTTGAAGGGTCTGATTCGGACGGGTCTGATGGGTCTGATGGATCTGACGGGGTTGAAGGCTCGTCTTTCTTTTCTTCTAAGCCTTCGATCGCTGAATATATATCATCTGCTGCCCATTCAATTGGCAATACGCCTGTATAGTTTTCATCATATTTCTTTGCGTTCTCAAGTGCCGTATTTAAAACTCCATAGCTTTCTGTTGTGTAGTCTGCTTCTGAGTATTTCTGCGCTTCTGTTACTGCCGTGTTTAGCTCTTTGAGTGCTTTTTTTATGTCTGATGAAATTATTTCTTTCATGTTTGTAATTACACTATTGTGAAGTTTTGAACCATAATCGCAGTGTACGATTACAGAATTACTTATATTATGTATAGAACTGTTCATACCATGCACATATACATCTGTAAATGATGTGCAGTCTGTACACCATGGAAAATTCGATGCAGTCTCAACCCCTTCGTACATTTCAACTTTTTTAAGGTTTTCACAATAATCAAAGGAGTGATCAAAATAACTGTTATTGCCTGAATTATAAGTCGTTATCTGAGCTCCTTCTTCAATATATGCTTCTTCAAGTCCGGGAATACAAGAAAGTCCATAAATTAAATCAGTCACTGATGCAGGTACAACTACTTTTTTTAATGATTTACAATTATAGAATGGCTTATTTTTAATAGCTTTAATACCATCTGTAAATTTTACAGACGTTAGTTTTTGACAGTCTGAAAATGCATAGCCACTATGAGTTTCTAATCCAGGCAACTCTCTATCTCTATGCAAAATTACATCCCAAACTGTAATAGTTGACGGAATTACAATGCTCTCTACTGCAGTTCCGCTAAAAGCTGAACCTCCGATTACAGTTAATCCCTCAGAAAGTGTTATATCTTTTAAAGATGAACATTGTTCAAATGAATGATATCCCCATGTTTTAATACTCGACGGAATATGTACACTTTCAAGAGCTGTACATTTATAAAATGTATAAGCACCTATTGCTGTTATACCCTCGGGCAGAGTAAGATTTTTAAGAGATGTACATTCTGCAAAAGCATAGTTATAACCATCATATGCAGGTACTGCACTATTAGCCCCTGGTGCACCGCTATAATTTGAAATAGTTGTTGGTAATGTTACAGTTACCAGATTAGGCATTTTGTAAAATGCGGCAAAACCTATTGATGTGATACCTTCATCAATTACTACCTCTTTAATATCTTCCATATGTTCTTGTTTATATGTATAAATATCAGAGTAGTCGCTTGGTTCAGCGTTTGTATTCAAATTATCAGGTGAAGCCATTTCGCCCTCGCCAGATAGCGTAAGCACACCATCGGAATCAAGCGTCCAAGTTAAATCTCCACATTTTCCTGTGTCAACTGTTTCCGCCGATACGCTCATAGCCCCCGTAACCGCTGTTACCGTCATTGCCAATGATGCAAGCAATGACAAAATTCGTTTGAACTTCATTTTAGAAACCTCCTATAAATTCTTTTTTAAAAACATTTTTACAAACCGTCGTCTACCTATTTGACCTGTAATTATAATAACTTATTACTATAAATTTGTCAAGAACATTTTTAAAAATATATAGTATTCACAAAAAACAATAAATTGTTGGTTACAATAGATGATAAATTGTAAAAACAGCATTCAGAATTTTTCCGAACGCTGTTCTAACTTTTTTGTAATTATCCATTGTCAATTATCAATTATCCATTGTCCATTGTTAAGCCCACCGTTGTACAAGCACTAATAATTTTCAAACTTTTTATAGGCGGCAATGCGTGCAGGGGTCACCCCTGCCGGCTCGCCGGTCTTGCCTCTTGCCTCTAAATTTCTTGCTTCTAGCCGGGCAATTGATTACTTAGCTGGCTGGAATTCAACGGTCATCTCAACCTGCTCGTGACCGTCTGATGTGTCGCCAATCATCTTTGCAGATTTAATTGTAATCGGCGTTACAGGACTTGCATTTTCCTCACCATTAGCATCTGCTCTCTCAACTGTCAGGAACTTATCAACAACCTCCATACCCTCTTCGTTTACCATTCCGAAGGCCGCATAGCTTCCGTCAAGAAAACTTGCGTTATCATAGCAAATGAAGAACTGGCTTGATGCAGAGTTGAAATCCGAACCCCTTGCCATTGAAACAACACCTCTAGTGTGAGAAAGCGTGTTTTGAGTAAAGCTATTCTGTGCAAATTCACCCGTAATATTTTTGTCAGAGCCGCCAGTGCCGTCTCCGTTAGGGTCACCTCCCTGAGCCATAAAGCCGTCGATTACTCTGTGGAAGGTAAGCCCGTCATAAAATCCTGCATTAACAAGATTTTTGAAATTTTCAACCGTCTCTGGCGCATATTCAGGCAAAAGCTGAATAACAAAGCTTCCGGTCTGTAAGCCTTGCTCTGCGGACGACTCAGAGTTGTTTTTCTCTTTGAAGCAGCCAACAAGTCCAAAACACATTGTGAGCATAAGCATTACACATAAAATAATTTTGATTCTTTTCATAACAACATCTCCAATTTAAACTAATTATATAATGATTTATTTTACAATTATTATGTATAAAAGTCAAGACTGTCAAGTATTATTTTTAACAAACATTGTTCAGTATTATATCTTAATTATTCCTAATTTTCAGAGCAGTTATTAAAATATATACCAATATCAAAGCAACAACAGCTCCCGCTAAAATAACATACATTGCGCTTATACTTACTCTATCACCGAAAAAGTACAGATTGCAGTCAATAGAATCTTTAATGCCCTCAATAACTTGAGACGGAAAATGCTGTGAGACCATTTCATTAAACACACCTCTCATAGCGTGATTGCGGATTAGAGAAGTACCGTAAGTACCGGGCAGAAAAGACAACACCTTTTGAAGACCTCCGCCGAACTGAGAAATCGGCATATAAGCACCGCAGATAAAGCCATAGCCTGCACTTATGATAGTTCCAACAGCAGACATCTGTCCCTGTGAAGTTAGAAAGAAATTAATTATAGACGACAGTGCAGTACCAAACATTACAAGCAGAAAAATGTCTAAAACAATCAGCATAATATCTTCCGACGACATATACCATCCGACATTTGCAAGGTAAATAAATGACACTGCTGCAGCAATCAAGCAAATAACTAAAGTAGTCAAAGCAGTTGAAATATAGTAACCGAAAGCCAAAGTAAATTTTTTAACAGGTGTAATGGTCAAATCGTATCTGGCACCGGTCACCTTATCCTGAACCATCAGCATATTAGAACAAAACGCAACCGTTATACAGCAAACAGCAAGAAGCGATGAAAAAAGCTGACCGCCTACACAACCGTTTATAAGCTTTTCAGGTACGTTAAAATCTTTTGGAAACGTCATAGAAAAAGTGTCACGAAAAACATTGCCTAAGAAGGTAACATAAAGTACAAGTAATATGATCGGCGTTATCAGAGAAGTGAAAAACATTCCCTTGTCCTTAAAAAACAGCTTGGTATTCCGCCTAACCAACATAATAAGCGATTTCATTTATATTTCCCCCTTTGAAGTATTTTCCGATTCCGTTAGTTCCTTGCCCGTTACCGCAAGGAACACATCGTCCATTTTACCCTTTAATATTTCATAGTCTTTGAATACATCAGGATATTTGACTATCAATTCGGTAGC
>CANQJW010000100.1 GCA_947624345.1 uncultured Clostridia bacterium
ATTTTTCCCGATTTTTTCATTTTCGTATTTCCCTTCCATGTTTTATTATGCTGTTTCTACTTGTTTTTTCTTTTCTGTGCCGGAATTAACTGTTCATCGGACGCTACCTCCTTTTCATGCAAAAATCTTGCGCCGTTTTTTAGTCCTTATTGTCCTCTTCCGAAGGAGCGGGAGTTTTGTTTTGCTCTGTATCGCTCCTCTTTTCTGCTTCTTTTGCTTCATTTGCCCGCATTGCGCGCCTTTCCCGACGCTCTGACCGCCGATTGTACAGATAAATACCGAGAGCCTGAATGGCAAAGATCTCAATACATGACGCTATAAAAGTGACTATATCCGGTAGTTCAATGGAAATATCAAAAAGTAAATATATATTGCTCAAAATAAATGAAAGAAAAACAGAATGGGGTCCGCCATATAAAAAACTCAACGATATTGGCCAAATTATACCGACAATTAAATATACCACAAACTGAAACGGGAGCGTAATAAGCCATTGTTTCCATTCCCACTTTTTCATGATTAAAGCAGCAATTGCAGTTATGATACATATCCAAAAAATGAATACAACAAAAAGTGTAGCACTTTTTTGCGCAGACGTAGCAGTGAGCGACCATGTAACCGGCATAGCAATCAGCGAATACAGTGTCAAGCAGTATAATTCATAAGCCGAAAATATAACGCATAGAACAATAGTCTTTTTGTTTAAAATTGCGTCTTTTATTGTGCTTAAAAGTTTTCTGTCACTCATAAATTCTCCTTATATAACTTAATTTACTTAAAATCAGAAACTTTAAGATATTCCGTGAGAATGCAGTACGATTCCGGACAATGAGGATGATAAATTCTTTTAAAGTGTGGTATTAAATTACTATCGAGTATTTGCAGAAAAAGTGCAATTTCAGTAAGTTCCAAATAAGGCGCAAAATCAAGAAGTGTAAAAGTTACCCCATCAAAATTGCCTTCTTCTGCTGCAACAGCAACAAAGCATTTGATAAAAAACATGGGACTTTGATATATTTTTACTTTCATACCATCTATGCTTGTAACATCTATGTAATAGTAACTAATAGTGTTTGCCGGATATACATTCACTACTAACGCATCATCTATCACGTACCCACCAAATCTGTGAGAATAACATGCCTCTCTGCTATCTGCTACTTTATAGAACTCATCAAATGTACTTTGTGGAGTACTCATATGTTGATAAGTCTTTTTGGTGCGAGAATTCCATTCACTTTCGCACAAACGTCTGACACTGGTTTGCTCTGTGGTTTTACCGTATCTCGTAAATCCCCATTGAGAAAGCGGAAAATACGTAATAAAATCATCGGAATTGACAATATTGAATATGGAATCATACATGGACCAGTGCGCATGGCGGTCTACTGTAGTGGCAGGCGCGGCAAATGTATATCCAAAAACATCTACCGACTTGTCATATTGGTATTTGTCGATTAGTCTTGCGGAAACGATATTTGCAAGCGCGCCTCCGCGAGAGTGTCCGGTCACCCAAAAGCATAAGCTGTAACCGTTGTACTTTTCCCCTTCTTTGCGGTAACACTCAATATTATCTTTCACATATTTCTTCACTTCGCTCAAGATTCTTGTGGCCGTTATGTCAAATCCCATATGATTGTTATAGTTTGACCATTCGGGATAATTGCTTTGCTCGGACGGTAGCCCTATATCAACGTTGCTTGACCATTCTTCAATGGAACTGTCAGTGCCGCGTATTACCACCGCTATGACAATTTTAGATTGTGACCAACCAGATGCAGAAACTGCTTTATGACCTATAACCACATCGGTTTTGTGATCATCACCTTCATCAATGTTATACTTTTCGACGTCATAAATGCCGCGTTCTTGCAAAAGCTGCTCCGCTGATTTGTTATCAAATGTTCGTTTATCGTAAACTGTTGTTGAAAGTATAGCGGAAGCTTGAGCAATTGCCTCGGAATAAACGGTGCTGTCGTATAAGAAATGAGTATACGATATTCCGAATTTTTGAGTTGTTTCCGATATGTCGGTTTTCAAAGTACCGGTTACGTATGGGCTGGCATTATCCGAATCGTTTTCATTCAGAATACCGTCTAAATCAGCGTCCGGTTCTACAACGGTAAGCACATAGGAAATTGACAGTGTGGGATAAAGCACCGACGTTGCCGTAATAATTGTTTTACCGCAGACAGTAGAGCTTGCATTTATTATTCCGTTTTGATCTATTGTCGCCACCTCCGGGCAGGAGCTTGACCAAGTTACCCTCTGATCTACGAGATCGGGAGAAATTATTCTCACCTTTCCGGCAGATACATTTTTACTGCCTTGAATTAAAAACGTCTTATTGCCTTCCAGCGTCATATATGTGCTTTGCGCATCTTGAAGTATTCTGTACCAACGCTGATGCGAGCAATAAGCCGGTGCAAGATTGCTTGCCGCATATACATTCGCATAATCAGAAGTATTGCCGAGATCAACCTGAGGATATATATTGAAATAATTACGTAGAACGTCCAAATCCTCAATACGCCACTTTGCACGAGCTTTTTGAGACTCTGAAAGCGTATTGTTCACTACATCATATACGACAATATCAGAATTGCTTCTATCATAGTACAACGCAAGGCTTTGATCTGCCAAAGAGCGTATAGTATAATATCCGGAATCCATGTATTTAACAATCCATTTTTTAGTCTCAAATGAGTTGTTCTGTTTGTACTGTACAACGGTTGTTCCGCTTTTTAGCGGCGAAGTCGGGTTAACCAGCATATACATATGGCTTCCCTGATTGTCGAAGATATAAATCCCGTCTCTTATCACGCAGTAAAACGGTTTGGATGCGGTTGCTATTCGCTCCCCGTTATTATATGCTTCAACATATATATAGCCTTGCCCGGGGCTATTAAAGCTCATCGTCCCGTTTTCATCTACAGACACACCGGTATTAACCTCCGAATGATAGGACAATGTTGTGCCGTACGGCATATCTCCGTATGTCACAATCTGAATACTGCTCGATTCAATATAGCTGTCAAGATTGTTGCCTATAAACAGTGAATAATTTTTCACTACCTTAATTCGGCATACTGCGGAGACGGAGCCGCCTACATTTACGCTTATTTTCGTCTCTCCGACTGCGAGAGCAGTCACAAGACCGTCAGCGTCTACTGTGGCAATCGACGGATTACTACTGCTCCAACTCACAGAATAGCCGGCAGCCGACAGGGCTGCGCTTAGCTGTAGTGTTGATCCCACTTTCAAAACATCTGAATTTCTGTCAAGAGTGGGCGTTGGATAATATTCCACCGAAAGGCTCGGCTGATTTGACGAACGGTTTACAGACGCAAAGGTTTTAAACGTCTTTGTTCCGTTTGTCTCGTAATCATCGGTCGCTTTGAATATCACGCCGTTTGCGGGAGAGGCTGTTCCGGCTGCCCATTTCTTTGCAAGCGACGTTATATCAAAGCCGTAACGGTTGGCTGTAATATCGCCTTTGCCCGATTTTACGGTCCTTGTGCTGAGCAGCATTCCTACCATGCTGTCTCCGCAGCCCTTCCATGACGCGCCGCTGCTGTCGCTCCATGAATTTCCCGTATATTCATGACATTCAACGTCCTGCGCGGTTGTCTGACACATCAGGTCGCGCAGCTCTATACGCGCCGAGCTTATGTCGTAACCCTTTATATCAAGGTCCGCAAAACGCATAAGAGTTCGAATTTTTGCGCCGCTCGAGCCGCGCCCCACATAAAGCACGGTGCTGCTTGAAGAGTATGTGGTGCTTGTGCCTATTACGACATCCTCCATTTTCCCGTATGCGGTATTATCCACCGTTATATTTATGGAGGGGTCGATTGTTATCGGGTATGCTGTCTTTTCGTCTC
>CANQJW010000101.1 GCA_947624345.1 uncultured Clostridia bacterium
TCTGTAAACAGGAATAATATGAGATTGCAAGTTTTCTCTAATGCGCCTTTTGTCAGACTGTTTTAAGGCATAAAAAAAGACTTCCGCTTTGCTGCCTATGCGCAAGCGAAAGTCTGTAAAAGCCTTGAAAACAAGGGATTTTTAATATTTCGGCTGAATTGAAATTGTATAATACTCGTTGTTTTCTTGTCGAGAAATTTCAGCGAGGACAGCTTGTCCTGAAATTGTGAAAGTCTGGCATTGCGCGTTTTTGCTTGCTTGTATGACTTTATCTCGTCAAGCTCCTTTTTCAGATCGTCAAGGAAAAGCGGCTCGATCACCTTGTTGATATTTTCGATCGACGTATAATGCATACCGCCGCTGCGCCGTGTTTCGGGGTTCAGTGTGCTTTCAAATACCGCGCCAAAGATAGTCGGGCTTATCTGCGACCAATCAAATCCGGCGCTTGCCTTGTTCACGAGCAGATCGACGATCTCCTCGGTAAATCTGGGTATCTCGATATTTTCATCTGAAAACAGTCCGCCGTTTACATACGGAAACGCCGAAAGATCATCGTCCATATAAGGATCGCGGTCATCATATCCTGTATCAAGTACCCTGAACAACTCGATCAGAGCCCTGCGGACGTCTTTCGGCTGAAATTGTTTAAGATAATTTCCGAACATTTCATGAGAGCCGAATATCCCTGCGTCCTCCGCATACAGACAGAACACAAGCCGAACGCAAAGCATATTAAGGCTTTTGAGCGTTTCGGGATCGCTCGGATCTTTGTACTGTTTCAGGATAGAATCGTACAGCTTTCCTACCAGATCGCCTGCTTTCAGGGAAATTTCCATTTCCTTATCCAGATTTTCATTTCGCTTATCCACCAGAAATTGCAGGCGGTAATATTCTTTCGGCAGATCTTTGAGAAAGATCTGTTCAGGCTCATTGTTCGGTTTTTCCATATCGTACACAAGAAATTCCGCAAAATTGCAGGTGATTATCCAGCGTGGACGTTTGGAATAGGGCAGCTCCGCCGCATAGCGTTTCGCCTGCTGAAAGGGCGACAGCAGAGAACCGTCCGACTGTCTGATACCCTTGCGCAGATCTTTCCCAAGCCCCTTTTGCTCGATCATAACGTGTGTTTTTTCAATATATCCGTCAATGAATGAAGTGTGGTCAAGCTTCACCTGATCTTCAAAGCTGATATAGCGGATAGCGTCCTCCACGCCGTAGACATTTTGCAGCAGATCAAGCCAGAATTTCTGCGATTCGCCCTTTTCGTAGCCTTTATCTTTCCAGAACGCGGCGAATGTTTTTGCCGCGGCTTTTTGTTCCTTTTCGGTCATAACTTCACGCCCCTTGTTTTTGTACAGCAGTTCAATTTATATTATAGCAAATAATTTAAGAAAAAGCAACGGTTTTGGGGAATCACGGAAATAAATTATTTCCGCATTTTTTGCACCAACAAGTATTTATATACTTGAAAATAATTTTAAAGGAGAAGAGTAACTATGTACAAAAAAGTACTGACAGCTTGCCTTGCTTTGACTTTATAATAAAAAAGGACTCAAATGAGCTTGAGAAACTTCCCGATATTGAGGTTGAATCCGAGCATGGTCTGACAGAGACTCTTAAGATTAGCAACATAACATTAACTATTTCATACAAGAACAAGATCTATGCAAATGCAGTTGATAAGGCAGGTAATCTTTATACCTACTATCTTGACTGCAATGACCTGACCTGGCACAAAGTGGGCGACGACGATATTCCTCAGCCTGATTTTGCAATAGGCAAATATCTGTTTTTTGAATACGGACAGAATAAGGTCTATGATATGGAGAAAGATGAATACACCGATGAAATACCGTACAGTGCGTGCCTTTCATATTACGGCGGAGACAGCTCGATCTTTTTGAAGAACGGCGAATGGGTGGAACAGCAGTACGATCCCGAGACGGAGAGTTTTGTTACCATAAACACTATCGGCGCAGATGATTCCGATGCAGACTTCGCCATAATGAGCAGAACATACTATACATTACAAGTCGAAGATGGCTTCTACCTCCGCAGCTTTGAAGAAGGCAAGGATAAGGACAAGTACAGTGAACGTTTGTTTGTCGAATTTTGAATACTGATAAAGAAAAGTATTATTTTGTGGTATAATCTACAAGGAATAACATATTTCCGCATTTTTTTGCACCAACAAGTATTTATATACTTGAAAATAATTTTAAAGGAGAAGAGTAACTATGTACAAAAAAGTACTGACAGCTTGCCTTGCTTTGACTTTGGTTGTATCAATGACCGCATGCGGAGACACCGATGACAGCGGCAAGAGCAAGGAAAGCAAAGCAGAAAGCAGCACGGTATCACAGACCGAGGAGAGCAAGCCTGCGGACGAGAGCAAGGCTGATGAAACCGAGTCAGCGCAGGAGAGCGAGGCTGATGAAAGCGATACTGCGGAGGAAGAGAGCCAAGCCGAACCGGCGGACAGCAGCGAGGCAGAAAGCGTTCCGGCAGAGGACGAGAAGTATGCCTACTATGATCTGCTCGATGCCGAGTATCAGAAATACGGCAAAGTGATCTATGGAGAAGATAACAATAGATTAACTATAGCCGATGGCGTAATGCTTTACTCCGACTACTACTCTCATATAACACCAGCGACATATCTCTTTGATGAGGACGGAAATGTTACAGATCTTATTGAATCTGCGGGATTTATCGCTGCCTCTCAAGCGTGGTATTATTACCTTTATAATGGAGGGTATATTTTTAGCACTAATGAAGATAAAAATGCGGTGATAATGACCGATTTAAAAGGAAATGTAATAAAAAATATAGAAGTTCCTTATGCAAGGGTGTGTTCAGTATCAGGAAACGGAGATGTAATTGTCGGTTCCAGTGGTGAATACTATATAATAAAAAAGGACTCAAATGAGCCTGTGAAACTTCCCGATATTGAGGCTGAAGCCGAGCATGGTCTGACAGAGACTCTTACGATTGGCGGCATAGCATTAAATGTTTCATACAAGAACAAGATCTATGCAACTCCATCTGATAAGGCAAATAATTATTATACCTATTATCTTGACTGCAATGACCTGACCTGGCACAAAGTGGGCGACGCTATTCCTCAGCCTGATTTGGCAATAGGCAAATATCTGTTTTTTGAATACGGACAGAATAAGGTCTATGATATGGAGAAAGATGAATACACCGATGAAATACCGTACAGTGCGTGCCTTTCATATTACGGCGGAAACAGCTCGATCTTTTTGAAGAACGGCGAATGGGTGGAACAGCAGTACGATCCCGAGACGGAGAGCTTTGTTACAATAAAAACTATCGGCACATATGATTATGATGGAGAATTAACCATCATAATGAGCAGGACACACTATGCAGTAATAGACGAATATGGCATTTTCGTCCGCAGCTTTGAAAAAGGCAAGGACGATGAAAAGACGATCGCTTTGTTTGAAGACTGATAAAGAAATACCCTTTACGGCACTTGCGCTGTAAAGGGTGTTTTTTGGGGGTGATGTTGGGGTGGGAGAGCGGGTGCGTGGTAATCCACAACTATGTATAAAGGTATATTCTTTGTATTAGGACTGAATTAAAAACTATGTAAATAAATATAGATCATTCGGAGATTACTGACACTCATACAGACTTGCTGCGATAATACATAGCCTTGATGAATCATAAACTATCGGACAATACCATTGATTTCTTGATTTGTAATAAAATATAATATACCATATGAGTATTTAACTAACTATTTGAATTTTATTAAAATTTTCGGACAGCGCTTGACATTCTACATAAATCGTGATAAAATCAATAAAAAATATACAATGTTAAAACG
>CANQJW010000102.1 GCA_947624345.1 uncultured Clostridia bacterium
CATAAAAGCCTAAAATGCTTTCCTCCAAAATTCGATTTACCGCTACAGGCTGCACTTTTCTTTCACAATCTGGAGATATAATGATAGAATAACGAAATAATTCTTCTGTAAGCTGACTTAAGGCTTCTGTCCGATTTCTTATAATCTCAATATACCGCTCCGATTTTTCATTCTGCTCAGTTTTATCAAGTAGGTCTAAATAACTGCTAATAGCTGTAAGCGGTGTGCGTAAATCATGAGAGATATTCGTAATTGCATTTTTCAATTCTATGTCGCCTTGCTGAAAGTATAGCCGCCTTTTCCTCAACTCTTTCAGTTGAAGGTTTAAGGTATTAGCAAGATAACACATGATTTTATCTTCGGTGGATATAGAAATCAGAGTGTTGGTATCGCTCATTAACTTTTCTGAAAGTTCCGTACAAATTTCTTTTGCGGCTTTACGCATGACAAAGATTTTTATTCCAAGCACGATAACAGAAATTAGCAAAATTATGCAGAGCAAAACAAGCCAAATCACGATACCATCTCCTTTACTTCATATCCTTTTTGCTAAAAATCAGAACACCGCATATCACTGTTATTACAGCGAAAATCGCTGAATATACTGGCAATCTAAATGGGTGGAAAACCGTATTACTTGTGATTTGTAAACATTGTCCCATAGGAATAAAATCATATAAAAATTCTAATGCAGGCTGAGAAACCATATTGCTTGATAGATCAGAAAATACATCGGATATAGATTCTCCGTTATAAAAACTGAATACTAATCTTCGGATTACACCTGCCACCATGTAACTCACAAGGAAAGTAATGATAGAAGTTACCGTTGAAACCGTTTTATTATGGATTACCATTGCAATCAGTGTAAAAAATCCAGAAAACGCTATCAGCATCATAATTCCGCTTAAATAATGTAAAAGAAATAACATTGGATTTATCATATTCCATCCAAACATTCCAATTCCCAAAAGGGTTACAATTACACTTGAAATAAGAGTAATAAAAATATTTACCAAGCATACAGTCATAAAATTAGCCAAGTAAACATTTTTTCTTGTGTGTCCCACAATAAGCCTGTTCCTCATCGTCCCATCACTGTATTCTGTTCCAATAAAGATACTGCTGAAAATAGGACAGAAGAAACTTATAATTGAGAGGGGGGACAGTAAATAATAATTTATTTGTATGATAGAGTTGCCGATATAGGAAACTTTTTCAATATAATTCATAACTAATAGAAAAACGCTGTATCCTATCGTTACAAACAACCCAATCCAAAAGAATTTGCTTTTTTGCAGCCGTATTCTGTTTGCAGATAATAATTTAAGCATTGCCTACACCTCCCACAAGATTGATATAGTAATTTTCAAGGTTTTCGTCACGCTCCTGCATAGACATAATCTCACAATTTTCAGCAGAAAGTTTTGATACCAGTTTTGTTATACTTATTTCTCCGAAAATATCTACTTCGGAATTAGACAGGATAGTGTACTCAATTCCGATTTCATCTAATGCTTTACTTAATGCTTTTACATCTGATACAACCAAGTGAACACATTTGCGGTAGGCAGCTTCCAGTTCTGAAGCACTAATTTCTTTGACCATCTGCCCATTATCAATAAAGCCAAAATATGTTGCTAATCGAGATAATTCATTAAGAATATGGCTTGAAATCAGCACGGTAATTCCATATTCCCGATTAAGTTTTAAGATTATTTCTCGTATTTCTACAATGCCCTGTGGGTCTAATCCGTTGATAGGCTCATCTAAAACAAGAAAATCTGGGTCGCCAACAATAGCAACCGCAATCCCTAATCTTTGACGCATACCAAGAGAAAAGTCCTTTGCTTTTTTCTTACCCGTGTTTTCAAGACCGACCATCTTCAAAACATCTGGTATTCCCTCAAAAGTCGGCAATCCAAGAACTCGATATTGTACCTTTAAATTATCCTCTGCTGTCATATCCAAATAGATGGACGGTGTTTCTACAACAGCACCAACTCGGCGGCGAGCCTTTGTTATCTCTTTTTGCTTATTACTGATTCCATAAATAGAATATTCGCCGCTTGAAGGTTTCTGTAGCCCGCAAACCAGACGAATAAGAGTTGTTTTACCTGCACCGTTCTTTCCGACAAAGCCGTAGATTGAGCCTTTCGGAACGCTCATAGTAAGTCCATTTAATGCTTTGTAATGACCATAGCTCTTCTTCAAAGAATTTGTTTTGAGAACATATTCCATAGCCTGACCTCCTTTTTTTCGGTGCTTTTACTCTACCGTAAAATCGTTGAGAAAGCCGTTATACAAATGTTGAGATTTTGTTGAGAATTTAATCCTTTTTCATTCTAAATCCAATTCCCCACACTGTTTCTATATACTCTTTACCGTTCATCTCATATAACTTTGCCCGCAGATGGCTTATATGGGTTCTTAATGAGCTTTCTGTACAGTCTGGCGTATCCTCTCCAATAAGGTCAAGAAGCATGGATTTTGATACTATCTGTGTTTGGTTTTGAATTAGCAATTTCAAAATGGCGTATTCTGTTCTCGTAAGACCAGTTTTTTCAGTTCCGATTTTGACTTCGTGCGTATCGGTATAAAGCTCTATATCTTCAAAAGACAGAACTCTTGACTTCCCACATGATTCATAAGTGCGAAGATGTACTGTAATACGAGCCAATAATTCATTCATGTAAAAAGGCTTGGTCACATAATCTACTGCACCGTCCAGTAAAAGCTCGACCTTGTTATTTATATCTGCTTTCGCACTTATAACGATAACAGGGATTCCTTTGATATGCGAAAGAACTTCCTCGCCGCTTAATCCCGGCAACATCAAGTCAAGCAAAACAAGGTCGGGTCTTGCTTGCGACAAAACAAATATGGCTTCCGTTCCAGAATATGCACGGGAAACACGAAACCCTTCATTCGTAAGTGTTTCTTCAAGTGCGTTTCCAATATGTAAGTCATCATCAATTATTAATATGTTTTTCAAGTGATACATCTCCCTTCTCTTGGCTCTTAAATCGTGCATCAGCAGGCTTTTTCGCACCTTTTGGAATAAGCCAAACTCGATTTACATTCAAAACACCCTCAATACGGTTTTCTTTACAAAGCCGTTGCACCCACCGAAGTGATACATTCCATTTTTCTGCGGCTTCTTGTGCTGTCATATATTCAAACATATTTGACCTCCCAATTTGTGCTGTATATATTATAGCCGTTTAGACGAACTGTATCAAGTGTGCAAATATGAATTTTCACCTCTACGATATAGAGATTAAATCTCCTATTACAAGAGATTTCAGACCGTTCAATCAGAAACCACATCTCTGTAAAATATAAGGGTAGGATTTTTAGAGAGCAGGTGGTAGCTTATGGATAAAAGAAACAACGATTTTGCCTTTGATTTCAAGCCGATAGGACAGGCAATCAAAACCGCCCGAAAAGCGCAGGGTATGACCAGAGAGCAGCTTGCCCGTATCATTGATTATGACCCCAGACACCTCCAAGCCATCGAAAACGAAGGGCAGTATCCGAGCTTGGAGCTGTTCATTCAGCTTGTCACGATGTTTGGCGTGTCGGTGGACGAATACATACATACGGACAAAAAGGCGGAGAAAAGCTCCGTCCGCAGGCGTGTGGACGCTTCCCTTGACCAATTAAGCGATAAAGAGCTGTCCGTCATCGAAGCAACCGTAAACGGGATATGTAAGGCAAAAGAGCCAGAGGAATAAACCTCTGGTTTTTCTTTTGCCCTTTTCTATGTAAAATCTACCAGAGAACGCAGAAAAGCCGCTTACTCTTAACGGATTAAGAATAAGCGGCTTTCTGTCGGTT
>CANQJW010000103.1 GCA_947624345.1 uncultured Clostridia bacterium
CACCGCGCACCCGCATAGCGGGTGGTTGATATTTCGCACGCTATGCGTGCTCAACTGGGTCTTTCCGACCCATAAGACAAGAGCGTACAGGTTTTCCCCGTACGCTCTTTCTTTTTTACTTAACTTTTACCTTCTTCTTACTCTTAACCCACTTGCTATATACCTTCTGAGTCTTGCCCTTTGCGTCCTTGTAAGTCGTATATGCCCTCACCCGAACAAAGTATTTCTTCTTGCTCTTTAGCTTCTTGATAACAACCTTGTTCTTGACAGTCGCCTTGTTGATTACATTCTTCTTGAAGTTCTTCTTAATAGACGCCTGAACTTCATAGCCTACTGCCTTTGCTACCTTCTTCCAAGATACTGTTATCTTCTTCTTGCCCTTTGCTTTAGCTGTAAGGCTCGTGATTTTCGCCTGCTTTATTGCCTTTTCGGCAGTAGCCTTAGCCTCTGAAGCCTTTTGAGCCGGTGACGTTGTCTTTTTAACATTACCGCCTGTTGGGTTTGTCGGATTTGTCGGCTTTGATGGGCTTGTTGGGTCAGAACTGTCTGATGGGGTTGAAGGGTCGGACGGGTCTGATGGGTCTGGTAAATCGAAATCTTCAATAGTCTGATAAAGTCTATCTATAGCAGCTTTTCTCTGAGCGTCGTTTCCAATAGAAGTTTTAAACAAATCAAACAGCTCGTCATAAGCCTTCTCAAACTCTGACCATCTGTAATCGCTTATCTTGTCAGTTTTCTTTACTGTTTCAAGAATATCAAACAAAAGTATCTTTACTTCACCGCTAAGCTTAAGCTCCAGATTATTATACGCTGTTAAGAAATTATTATAAGCTATCAGCTTGTTTTTATGCGTAGTGTTTGTTTTTACAAGCAAATTTTTAAGTGTGATTAATGATGAAGACATCGCACTATATCCGCTTGTACAATCGCTTGAGACCAATGCTTCACATTTTACAACCGCTTTATTATACAAAGTCATATATTCAGCATAAACATCTCTTGCAACATAAGTCTGATTATTATTCACTCCACCATTAAAGAATGTCTTGATCCATCCTTCACATTCATCAGCATTCCAGATAGTTGCTCCGGTCGGAAATCTCTGAAAATACTTTTGCAAGTTAGGATAATAGAGATTATGAAGCTGTGTCATAATTTCATTTACGCGATTAGGCTCATAGCTGGTCTTAGCGAGATCATCTAAATTATCAAAAACCTTATTTGCGAAATAAGGATTTTTCATTAACTTATATACTAAAACCTGTATAGGCTCACTGCCGTCTTTTCCGCCGCTATAAATCTGATAAAGCTTATCGTTTTCAGAGCTTTCACCGGGATTACCCCAAAGAAATGCACCCATCTCAACATCATAGAGCATAAATCTCCACTTGCCGTCGGAGTATTTTCCGCCGGCTTCTGTGTCAGTTGACCGACTTCTCCAAACCTCCCAGTTCTTTCCCGACCAGTCCTCGTTAGAGATATATGTTTCAACAGCGACATAGTCAGCAAAGCTGTCTAAATCAAGCATCTGACAAATCTTATCATAATCCTCTCTGGTTGTAAAGTCAGTTGATGAATCCTTTACATAGCTTACAAATTCATTCCAGAGTTCTACGTCTACGTCTTGACCCTCTTCAATCTTAGGAGCATTATCATTACTGGTATCAGGCTTTATCATTACGACGTCATCCTTGTTAACGCCAAAATGGCTCTGAACATAGTCGTCGTTATAATCCTCCTGCATGGTATAAATTCCCCAGTATTCACCGTTTATAAACGTAATACAAGGAACGCTTGCCTGAGCAGATAAATTACGATCAAGTACACAAGTTTGCAAAAGAGAGTCCTTATATTTCACATAGTTAGCGTCATTTCCGCCGTTTCTGAGTGTGATTTTCTTGAATGAGTTTATAATATTTCCCTCGCTGTCCTTTGCTTTTCCGTCAAAGAAATCATAATCAAAGCTCTTCTCGCCATACTCACTTCTTGCATAAAGTCTCAGGCTCTTTTGATATTCACCTCTTGAATATCCGCCCTGAATTCTCATTCCGCATTTCTGAGAGAAAACAGCTTTGTTATCTTCTATATAATCTATATTTACAGATCTTTCCCATTCCTTACCCTTATTTGTACAATTCTTCTGAAGATATATTCCTATATCATCGTCAAACAGATTAGCTTCGTCTGTAACGATAGAAAGGATAGGCACTCCTGCATATGTTTTATTTGTCTTTCCGACAAAATATGATTTTGTAACAACATCGCTTATTTCGTCACCCTTGACAGCAATAGCTTTAATAACCGTTGCCTTGTCAATCTTGACTGTTGGTTTATTGTAACCGCCTTTACCATGATCAGAATCGGTTAATAAATTCTTGCCGTATTTAGCGGAAATACCATTCTCCTCATTACTTCTGTCAACGACTGTCAGTGGCTCAGTATATTTTTCAGATTCAGCAGTCGGATCACTTCCGTCTGTTGTATAGAAAATTTCTGCACCTTCTTCAGCAGTTATTTCCAGAGTGAATTCTTCATTGAACGCTCCGCTGTCCCTTGAAAACTGGGGAGCCTGAATATAAACTTTAGCATTGTTATTGCTCTCACCCGGTGTGGGAAAAACTGTTTTGAAGCTATCAGATCCGTCAGGAACTCTTGCATAAGTCGTATCATCTGCAAGAGAAGGTACAGTAAGCTTATCTACACTTTCCGACGCACTTGTTAACAAGTCCAATTCCAAACCGTCACTTGAAAGATTCATAGCAATATACGGCTTTGAATTTACCATAGTGTCGTCCAGGTTCTTGTTACAATATACAACAAGATAGCCATTTGCAGGAACTACAGCGCTGCCGCTTACAGCTTCTGTTTTATCAGTATTATCCAAATCAATCTTTTTCAGCTTGTAGTCTAAAATGTCAACCGGTGAATCGGTTGGATTATAAAGCTCAATCCAATCGCACAGTTCTGTTACAGTCTCACCCTTTTTCTCATACACTGCTTTTACATCTGTAACATTTTCATTTTTGCCATCGTTACCTAAGCAAACCTCATTAATTACAACACTTACGGTTTCTGCACTTGTCAAAAATGCTGAAAAGCTTATTGCCGTTACAGCCATCATAAGTGCCGTTGCAAGGCTTGTGAACCTTTTTAAAATTCGCATAATTCTTCCTCCCATTTTAAATAATAAAAAACTTAACGCCCGTTCAAACTCTTTGATTTTGCACCATAACATAAAATTCAATTAAAATTCACTAAATTTTTATAAAATATTATGCAAAACCTATAATACGCTATTCTAATGATATATGGTTTATGCTATTTTGTCAATGTTTATTTTTGTAAATATTATTATTTTCATAAAAAAATAGCCGACCCGCCAACAAAATTAAAAATTTCGGACGAGTGCACCGGAACCTTTTTTTACAATAAAAAAGCAGGTAGAAATACCTGCTTTAATAATACAATTTTAATTGTAAGCCTTCCTAAACTACTCCGTATAGCTATCATCGTTGCTTAGTACTTTCTTTTACGAGCAGCTTCTGACTTCTTCTTTCTTCTTACAGAAGGCTTTTCATAGTGTTCTCTTTTACGAACCTCAGCGATAACGCCGTCTCTAGCACAGCTTCTCTTAAAACGCTTAAGAGCTGTATCCAAAGATTCGTTTTTTCCAACACGGATTTCTGCCATGGTTAATTCCCTCCCTTTGTCACCAATAACAGAGGC
>CANQJW010000104.1 GCA_947624345.1 uncultured Clostridia bacterium
AAATCAAAATATATGGAGTCGGCATACCAAATTGCGGTTGAATTAAGAGACAATAAAGATTACGACAGCGCAAATCCTATCTTTGAGGCTCTGGGCAACTATAAAGACAGCGCCAAGCTCACTCATTATCACGATTACAAAGTAAAAGATTATAAAATAGGATCTTGCACAGAGGACGGCTGGGTTTTATATCACTGCACTGAATGCGGATATGAGTATAAGTCCATAGAATCTAACGGTCATAGCTTTACTGAAAATGCAACTTGCACGGAGGGAATTTACTGCACAAAGTGTGGATATGAGAAAAGTCCTGCATTGGGGCATACAACTGAAACCGGTGCGTGCGAAAGATGCGGTTACAATTTTACTGAGCCGCTGGTGTTTAAAGGGACAAGTAATTATAATGGTAGCACTGAGACAAGAAGCCGAAAATATGATTTGAGCAGTTTGCCAATACCGACCAGTTCCGGAAAAACATATTATTATACCGTTACAGTAAAAGTCGAGGTCAAAAAAGGGAGCAAGGCTATATATGGTTGGTCTGTATCGCTGGGACCCGCAGGTCGATTTGAAGAAGGGCATTATTCTATAGCTGACGATAGTGGTGAATCAGGAACGTTCGAAAACCGTATTCTTTATTACCATAGGGACGAAGATGAAAAAAACTATTTGCAATTCTCAACCTTTGATAGAGGAAGGGTATATTCATACGAAATAACTGTTGCTCCGGATAATACGGGGATTAAGAGGTAAAATCGGTGATGGGCGAAGAAAGATAAGATTGAATTGGAGGAAAGAAATTATGAACAAAGATATTATAATGATAGAAGGAAAAGTATACCTTTCGACGAATTCAGCAGGTAAATTATGTGCAATGTCGCCTACAACTATCGCAAAACAATGCAGTGCTAAGAAGATACAGGATTGTGTCAAAACAAATGGAAGATGGTATATTTCATCGGAGGAACCTATTAAATTTAAAAAACAAAAGCTGAAAGCTATTTTACTTTTAACGCTTATGATTAAAAATGACCCTGAAGTAGAAGAAAATAGAGTTCAGATAGACAACGAAGTCTTACGATACATATATAACAGTCTTGCTATGCAGGGATATTTAAATATCAAGAATCGCAACAATAAAAACGACTTTAATATATATCGGGATGTTGTTTTAACTGAAGCAGGGTTTAATATCGCAATTAAAAGTGACACATATGATTTCGATAAAGTGATAGTAGCCTTTTTAAATGTAATAAAACCTATTATCACCTTGATAGTTGAGATGAGTACTTTTGCTACATAAAAACAATTTGCCAATCTGCTAATCAGTGCTTATGTTTCTAAGCAGTTGCAGACAGTATAGCATTTGCACAAATCCTATATTCAAGCTGTATCTCAAGCGTTTCAACCGGTCGAAATTATTATAAAGGAGAATAAAAAATGAAACAACTTACTTGCGAAATGTGCGGAAGCTCTGACATGATTAAGCAGGACGGCGTGTTTGTGTGTCAGACATGCGGAACGAAGTATTCCGTTGAAGAAGCAAAGAAAATGATGGTAGAAGGAACCGTGGAGGTTACCGGTACTGTCAAGGTCGATAACAGCGATGCGATTGATAATTATTATCGTATGGCAAGCAGCGCTTTAGAGGCAGGCAATAACAGCGAGGCTGAGGAATATGCCAATAAGATAATTGAGTTGGCGCCTAAACACGCTGATGCGTGGATAATAAAAGGAACAGCTGCCGGGTGGCAATCGACGGCTTTGCGCCCTAGAGTTTCAGACGCTGTTACGGCTTTTTTAAACGGTATTAAATATGCTGAAAAGCACAATATAAATCGCATTAGAGCAAATGTTGCTGATACATTTTCTAAATTAATTGTTGCCATGGTTTCTCTCAGATGCAATAGCTTCAGTTCTATTCACAACAATGAATATAAGGAAAAGATCAAATCTGAAATAGACACTGATAACAATCTATTAAATAAGCTTGTCGCCGAGGGAAGCATTTCATTTAATTTGGCATACATATACAATATGTTTTCGAGACTGATTAACGATTGCGCAGTGGATGCATTTAACGACGCTAAGAGTAAATTTGGTCCTGAGCATATAAATATGTCAAAGCCGGCATGGGATCGCTTTATCGATTCTTGTGACTGCTGTTTCGATATATTATCTTTTGCTCAAAACTATGTGAGAAGCAAATCGCTGTCGCTACAAATATGTATGAATTTGGTTACCATTGGCGAGACTGCAAGAGATTCCTGCTCATGGAAATTTAACGTCAATTCATTTACTTATGATCATTATGTAAAAGAATATTCGTTTTTAGATTCCGCAAAGCAAGCCAGAACAGCAAAAATCAACGAGTGTAAAGATAAGCATAAGAAGTTTTGCGACATAAACCAGCAGGTGACTTTAGACACTCTACGAGGTAATCGAGCACAGGAGGAAGAAGAATTAGCGCGGATAAAGTATTGGGAAGATCACACTGATGAAAAAGAGAGGCTTAATAAGGAGAAAGAGTCTCTATCATCCCAGATTCAGCGTCTTTTTACTGAAATGGGCAATCTTGCTATTATTTCAGACATCAAAAATCAAAAATCGAAAATTACGGAACTAAATATAAGGCTTTCAACATTGGGCTTGTTTAAAGGAAAAGAAAAAAACGAGATAAGGGTACAGATATTATCTGAAAAAGACAAACTAAATAAGTTAGAAGCTCAAAGGGAACAAAACGAAAATGAGATAAATAACAAGATAGCAGATTGCCAAAAGCGTATTTCAGAAATCGAGAGCGAATTGAGCAAATCGAGAGGAAGATTATCTGCCTCCTGCAACCAATTTGTATTTGAAAATGCCGTAAAAGATGGAAAGCTTACGGTAACGCCGAGGATGATATATGAACATCTTAGCAATATAACTATAAATACCTATCGAGTTGAGATAGAAAAGACTGACGCGGAGTTTCTTAGAGAGCTTGGAACATCCTGGGCAATAAGGTTTAAAGTTTTATATCCAGCGGAAAAAGATAAACAGATTGGATGCCCGATTTTTCTCCATGCGAATTCTATAGATTCTCCTATAACAGCTATTAGAATTTCAGCGGATAGATTGCAACTGCCTGCTGCTTGTGTTTTTTGCCAAGAAGCAACGTATCTACTTATGTCATTATCTGATAATAAGAATCTAACAAAAGATGCTGCCGAGGAATTATTCTGTAAAATAATTTTTGATGAGAATCAATCGTTCTACAATTTTGATAAATTTAGAATAGAGCTCGTATCTTATTCTTTGGGCGATGTTGCGGGCGTCTCAATAAACTGGAACTTTAATTTTGGGTTAATACGCATAAATGAAGACTCAGAAGAAGATGACGGCACAAAAACTACGTTGTTATAAATAATTATCTCTTTTTTAGTACATTAGCATCACTTTTCATAAAAGTGCGCACTTCTATACCCCCTCGCTTGGGGGTATGTGCGCTCTGCGAGGCGACCATCTTGACGTATGTCAAGGCG
>CANQJW010000105.1 GCA_947624345.1 uncultured Clostridia bacterium
ATCACAAGCCTTACAGCAAAGGCTAAGGGCAAGAAGAAGATAACTGTTTCTTGGAAGAAGGTTTCAAAGGCAGCAGGTTATGAGGTACAGGCGTCTACTAAGAAGAACTTCAAGAAAAATGTAATCAATAAGGCGACTACCAAGAACAAGATTGTTATTAAGAAGCTAAAGAGCAAGAAGAAATACTTTGTAAGGGTAAGAGCATATACGACTTACAAGGACGCAAAGGGCAAGACGCAGAAGGTGTATGGTAAGTGGTTTAAGAGTAAGAAGAAGGTAAAGGTTAAGTAGATATAAAAAAGGGCGTTCAGGAGAATAAAATCCTGAACGCTTTTGACTTATATTCAATTGTCAATTGCCAATTGGTTTGCTTCTAGCCTCTAACTGTCATATCTATTTAAAACGCAGAATTTTAGTATTCGCTGTTTTTCTTTTTTATTGACTTTTTTAAGTTGTAGTGATAAAATATACATATAAAATACTTAAATAATACAAAATTTTTATGTAAATTTACAAGGTCGGTGCGTTATGATTAAAAGAAAAATGATTAGTGTATTATTGGTACTTTGTATGTTTATACAGATACCGATTTGTGCAGGGGCTGAAATGCAGTTAACAGGAGAAGAATCTGCAAGTAAATCGGATTCTGATTTGATGGATGTTACGGAATATAAAAATACATACATTCCTTCAGAAAATTATGGCATAAACGCTATTTCTGGCGAGGACATTCAATCATTGGGGGAGGATTCAACCCTTCCTGCTAAATACGATTCCAGAGAAAAAGGATATGTAACTAGCGTAAAAAATCAGGGCTCTTATGGAACTTGTTGGGCGTTTGCAGCCATATCAGCCGCAGAGACGAGTATTTTAAAAAAGGGACTATATAAAGGCGATTCAAATGAATTGGATTTATCCGAGATGTATCTGGCATATTCTTTTTATAATCGCAGAAATGATATTCTAGGAAATACAGGCGAAGATAAGATTACTCCTTTGGAAACAAACTGGCTGGATAGAGGCGGTAATTCGTTTTTGACGGCAATGTTTCTTTCTCAGTGGTCTAATCCTCTTTTAGAAGAAGAAGCACCTTATTCTAATATTCCTAATGATTATAAAGAATATGGTTTACCGAAATATAAGCTTCAAAAGGCTATATCTGTTCCAAACAAAGTTGAAATTATTAAGAAACATATTATGGAATACGGTTCTGTGGTTGCAAGTTATTATTCAAATTTGAGTGAGTTTTCAAGCGATTCTCCTTACTATTGCACTTCAGGTTCAGGAAATACTAACCATGCAATAACCATTGTGGGCTGGGACGATACGGTAAGCAAGGAATCGTTTAAAGGTACAGATAAACCATCAAAGGACGGCGCGTGGATTGTTAAAAATAGTTGGGGTATAAGAGGTACAAACAGAGGATATTTCTATATGTCTATGTCACAATACATAATGGATATTTTAGCTTTTGAGTATATGGCAGGCGACGAATATGATTTTAACTATTATTATGATGGTACAGTTCCGTCCCCGAATTTTGGTGGTTTTGCAAACATCTCCAGCAGCGAATTAAAGGTAGCGAATATATTTGAAGCCAAGAAAGGTGAAAGCGCGCTGGGAGAATATGTAAAAGGTGTATCTGTAAATGTGGCAAGTGATGATACAGATATAGAGGTTCAGATTTATAAGAATCTGAAAGATGATTCTGACCCGACAAGCGGAACGCCAATGCTAGAAGTGCCGGCAAGATATTATGTGGAATATGTGGGTACTTATACTATACCTATTGATGAGCTTGTTGAGGTCGAAAAAGGGACAAAGTTTAGTGTATTATTGACATTGAAAAAACATAAAGTGAATTCGGGGAATGCCGGTATATATATATCAGGCGATACATCGAATAATCAATTCGTTGCAAAAGAGCACACAGAGCCTAAGCAAAGTTTTCAATATGTAGTTAATAAATGGAGAGATTTGCATGGATATCAAAATAATTATAAGTGTGTAAATTTAAAAGCTTTAACAGTTCTTGAGGACAGAAATGAACAAAACGCAAGAAAATCAATCAGCAAGGGAAATGTTACTATTGAGGATTCTGAGTTTATTTATTCGGGGAAAGACAATAAACCGAAGGTTTCCAGTGTTACTGTAGACGGAAAAAAGCTAACTGAATATGTGGATTATGAAGTTTCATATTATAATAATATAGAAGCAGGAGAGGCTGAAGTCAGAATAATTGGAATAAATGGTTACAAGGGTGTTCGGGAAGTTCCGTTTAAAATCTCTAGTTTTCCACTGACAGATGATATGGTAAGCAGCATAGGTGATCAGATTTATAATGCGGGTTATGTACACCCAAGTATTACTGTAACGAATGGAACAAAAGTATTAACGCAGAATAATGACTATACTGTTACTTATACAAACAATGACAAAGTAGGAACAGCAACTGCGAACATAATCGGAAGATTGAATTATACTGGTTCTGTAAATAAAACATTTAATATATTGCCGTTTACTTTGGAAGAATCTATGATGAGCGATATAGAGCCTCAGCCGTACACAGGTAAAAGCATTACACCAAGCGTTAAGGTGAAATATAAAACTAAAACATTAGTAAACGGAACAGACTACACAGTTACTTACGGAGAAAATATAAATGTAGGTACAGGAACAGTCGAAATTACCGGTCAGGGAAATTACACCGGAAGTTTTACAAAAACATTTGAGATTATAAATGACACACGCTATCACACCATAAATGCAATTGCTCATGAAGGAGGAAGTATAACGCCGTCCGGAGAAGTTAGTGTAGTAGAAGGTCAAGACCAGATATTCAAAATCAATGCTGATGACGGTTATAAGATAGAAAATGTAGTTGTTGACGGAGAAAGCGTTGGAAATGTATCGGAATATAAGTTTTCGTCGGTAGACAGCACACATACGATAGAAGCATTTTTTACACCTGTTAAGGCAGAGAACATTGAACTGAGCAATACCGAAATAACTTTAAAAGAGGGAGAAAGTCGAACAATTACAGCGAATGTGAAACCTGATGATACGCTGGATAAGTCTCTTTTATGGGAATCGTCAGATGAAGATACTGTATCGGTTGAAAATGGAGTTCTGACAGCAAATAAAGCGGGGAGTGCAGTAATAACAGTTAGAAGCCTTGACGGAAGTGATGTGTCGGCGATATGCAATGTGACGGTAACTGAATTGATCAGCGACCCACCAACCCCATCAGATCCGTCAGACCCAACAGACCCATCCGAATCAGATCCGTCTGACCCGTCAAACCCATCAGACAGCTCTGACCCGACAACTCCAACAAAGCCGACAAGTCCGACAAACCCAACAGGCGGAAATGTTAAAAAGAC
>CANQJW010000106.1 GCA_947624345.1 uncultured Clostridia bacterium
AACAGCTCTATGCCAAATATAATTTAAGCCCCGATGAAATCTCTTTCATCGAGACTATGATAAAACCTATGGAATAAAGAAAGTTATTTATTCGGATTTAATTCGTCGCAAATTGTATACTCAAAAGGGCTGAAATAAAATTTATATTCTGTGCCGATCTCTATTGATATATTAGTTAACACAAGTACAGTTTCGGTTCTATTGTTGTACGCTACTACTTCTACTTTATAAATCCTTTTCCTCAGTAAAAGGATAGTCGGATTAATATAGAATAAGTCATTTCTACAATATACAAATGCTAATGCAAGAAACAAAGTAATAAAAATTATCAAGTTTATTATATCGCTTAAATCAAAACTTAAAAACAGTAACACAAACAAAGAAAAGTAACCGAAATAGTAATCTCCGGTTACATTTTCTTTATGTATAACTTTGCATATAGTGCTGGTTATGTTGGGCTTAGAACAAATAGGTATTAAACCCAATAGTCCGCCTGCAATAAACACACTAATGAAAATAATGCCAGTAAGAATAAATGCATTTTTATAGGTATTACCTGTGAGATATAGATATACTTCTTTACCTAAAAACAACACGTTCATCAATAAAAATGCATTTAGAAATAATAGCAGTTTTCGTATGAGTTTCATCGTTCTTCTGTTTCTCCGGTGAGCATATTCGTATAATATTCACTTGTTAAAAGTTTAAAGAGTTCAGCAATGGTCTCTTTTGTGCGAATTATTTTGTCGTTGTTGTCAAACTGGAATTTATCTTTCAGTTTATCATTCCCTTGGATGAATGCTTTTCGGTCGGTCGGAGTCATGTTTTTCCATATTGGTAGGCTTGCAGAACTCATAACTTTAAGGAATTGCCGACTTTTTCTGGGCTTGTTAATTATCTCGCTAGATATGTCATTGTCATCGAAAAAGTCCCATCTAGCGATTTCGTCAATGTTATCATTCACCTCATCATTTATGCGTTTGTGAAAGTCGAATAGGGAATCGAATTTAGTCTCTAATAGAATGTAAACCTCATTATTATAGATGAAACAATCTATATTTTCTCCTAAGGTTAGTACGGGATGCTTGATTTTCTCATATGTATCTCCAACAAAATGGAAACGCACTTTATTGCTATAAGCCGCGTTATAAGCAAATTTTGAAATCAAGTATGCATATGATTTACTTTCGGCATCCAAGCATTCAATAACCACCATGACAATCTTTTTACTTACATCAGACGGCTTCAGAATTGGCGCGGATGTTATAGGTAGATTATCTATGGATGATTTAATATTTGTCCATTGAGGTAAATCCGTAATAGGCAATTTTTGAATTGTCCCCTTTTTAGCTTCTGTTTGTGAATAATTGACGATGTCTCTATTAGAAACATAGCGTTTGAAATTGTCTTTATAATCCGACAAAGCATCATTTGTGGCTTCATTCGGGAAAAGATAGACTTTGTATTCAGCATTACGCGCTTGTTTCTCAATAAAATAAATTCTCATTTGAGAACAATTTTCTAATATATCCTCAACTTGCATTATCTGTTGTGTGGTTTCCATCATTTTCTCCTTATCACATGAATATTTTTTTGATTTCTTCGAACCTTATATCTGGGATACCGCCATACAGACCGTCGATATATCGCTCGGACAGCTTGTGTACTTTGCGAGGCGATTTATTGTCGCTCTCCTCAAGAGGAGAGAGGGTGCTTACGCCTTTGTTGTCCTTTTCAACCGTAAATATCTGATCCACTCGTAGGTTCTCATCCAGCAATCTTGTATTGTGCGTTGTAAAAATCGCTTGCGCACAATGGCAGTTAATATCTTTGTCATTGAACAATCGAATTAACAACTGGGAATAATAATAGTGTAGCGCCGTTTCCACTTCATCAATCAGAAGTAGCCCACCCTCTTTAAGCGTTTTGATTATGGGGGCAAGATAGATAATAAGTTTTTGCTCTCCGCTTGATATGTTGTAGGAATCATCGAAAATCGAAAGTTCGACCTTTTCTTCGTTCCCGTCAGATTTCTTTTTACTGAACGCCATTTTTATATCAAAGATATACAAACCATCATCAGAGAGACGCAATCCGCCGCCAACATTATGGACATTGCTTTTATTAAGGGCTTGTAAAACAGCGTCAGGATTTTTATAATCAAGAACACCCAAATCCAACTTGCGTTTTTCAAATCTCAATGCTTTCACACACTTATCGGCTGAAGCAATTATTTTATGTGCAATGTCCAAGTATTCGGGATTATCATCATAAATATCAAGACTATTATTGTTTCTGTTGGCAAATTTAATGGATTGAAACCATCCGATTGCCGCCTTGCCGTCAGGACACAAATCATCCTTTATGCTTCCGCCGCAGTTAGAGAGGAATAACACCGAGGGTTGCAGATCAAAGACTTGATTGAGCTTTGTAAATTGTTCTGACGTTTTAATAAGAGTTACGCCTTGTCGTTCGAATAATATTTTCCTATTAGAGAGCCTCCCTTTATCATTTATGTCTCTTTTGGAAAAACTCTCAAATACAATTTGTTTTTGGCAAAACGAGAAAGCATAATAGTAAAGAGTTGCCGGGGTTTCGTCAATTGAAAACTCGAATTCAAATGTTGTTGGTTCGCTTGCTGCCGCCTCGTCGAACATGAAGTTGTCGGGATCTTCGAAAATGTTTTCCTTGTCCCGCATCGCATTAGCAGAATTGAGAATTAAATATCTAGCATAAGAGATGGATTTCAATATATTACTTTTCCCGGCGGCATTTGCTCCTACAAAGACCAAGCTGTTTAAGATACGGTTCTTGCTAGTCAGCGAGCTATCGATGCTCGTAATATTATCTTCATCGAATTGCTTGATCTTGGAGGCAGAAAAGGTAAATGTCGTTTTATTACGGTATGATTTATAGTTTGTGCATGAATAATTAATCAACATACTGATTGGTTCTCCTTATTGCATATAATAACACATTACCTCTGGACTTGTCAAGCAAAAAATGATGTTTGTGCAAAAAAAATGCGCGAAATGCGTTTTTTCTTTGCGGGAGATGTTGGGGCAACGATTTCTTTTTTGTGTAGGAGGCAGGACACTTTCAGAATGGCGGGATAATATATACATCCAATTGCTTTTTTCGAAGAAAAATGGTATAATACTCTTATGCGCAGAGGGTATCGGATATTGTCGGTCGAGGCGGCGGACATATACAAGAACGAACAGGAAAACGGCGCGCTCGTTGGGTATAAATTGCCCGAAAAGGGCGACGCGCGTTTTCGGCTGTTCAAGATACTCTTGGACGATTCCCTTGACTTAAAAGAGCTTGAAAA
>CANQJW010000107.1 GCA_947624345.1 uncultured Clostridia bacterium
CGGTTTTCTCTACCCTTTACTATCACTTTCATCACCCTCTCTATTTTACCACTTATATGCTAAAAAGCCCAGCTTTTTTACCGGACTTTTTCGACAGACTGAGGTGCAGTGTCATAAAAATGGCACTGCACCATTGATTTTTATTATCTATTATGTTATATTTTCGTATATAATCTAAATAGAGGTGAAATGGTATTATTATGCAATCAAAATATAAATATACTATAAAAAATTATATTATAGCACTGGCTCTTTTTGTTACTTTTGGTTTGGCTTTTTGGCTAATAATTGATTATGAGTCTACTCCTACAGATATTGCAACGGACGCACAAGTTTGGAATGTATTGGAAACAAGTGGCTATGTCCCATACGATGTAACAGAGAAACGTCTTGAAAAAGAGCCGCAATGCGGAATACTCAAAAGTATCATTACTCAAAAAGAAGATGTGCAAATTGAATTTCATGTGTTTAAAAGTGATAAAAGAGCACAAAGCGTGTGGGCTAAATATTATTCTTATATTAGAGGGGAAGAGTTTAATCCCCGTTCTCAAACTGGTCGCGGTAATCGCGTAATATATCAAACAATTGCTCAAGGTAAATATTATGTGATAGTGAGAGTTGGAAATACGATTTCTTTTGCAACAAGTGCTTCCGAAAACGCAGGCGATATAAATTCTTTTTTAATATCTATCGGTTATTTAGAGCCGTCAAAGCCGAGCAAACTGTTCGGTAATGAAGTGAAATATGTAATCTCAATCTTTATGTATATTATCGTTCTGTTACCGTTAACTAGACTTAGCTTGCGGTGGATTTGGAAACTTATTTGTAAGAGTGCAGAGATTACAAGTAAGGATTTGGATTTATATGAGGAAGAAACCAAACATAGATTTTCATTTGAAAGCACACGGTATGGTTATTTTTCACAAAGGGTAAAAAATCCTAAAAAATTTAAGCTGATGTATTTGGCGTATAAGGTTGGTTTTCTGCCGCTTTATATTGCTATATTTATGAATTCTATTTCTATATTCATAGATGTAAATACATTTAATCCTGATAAGTTCGGATTGGCGGCTATTTTTATCATAGTTGGAAGTGGTTTTATAGAAGTGCTATATGAAAGAATATATTTACCTTTGAATAAATAATATAATCTAAAAATTTTATAATTATCATAGTTAATATTATTAGTCATATATTAAACATTTAAAGGAGTTATTTTAAATAATGAATTTAGATAACTCCTTTTGTTTTATTTGTTTGTGAATTTGTTGTCTTTGTCTTTTACATCAGCAATTACCGCCGCAGAACACTTGATAGAGTAACTTATATCTATGCGTATTTTGTTCTTGGTGTTAATTGTGAGCAAAGTATAGACAGCCAATATTTTGGCATTACTAACAAAAATGAGATTGTAGTGAAAGTCATATAACCAACTTCAAAACAAGTTATGGGAGTAAGTTTTTTATATAAATCCATAGAGTAGGTTAAACTAATATTGTCCTTTCATGTAGGGGCGTAGCTAAAGGGTTGGCTGCGTCCCTATTTTTATTGGATACATTTTTCAGAAAATACCACTTGAAATTTTAATTACCTTATGATACACTAAAAACGAACAAATGTTCTATAGAGAAATGCCGATGTTAGTGAGGTGAATTTTCAGTGGATAGACAGTATCTTTGTATTGATCTGAAATCCTTTTATGCGTCCGTTGAATGCGTAGAGCGTGGCTTAGATCCTATGGCAACAAATCTTGTTGTAGCTGATCCCGAACGCTCCGATAAAACTATCTGCCTTGCTGTAAGTCCGTCAATGAAGGCATTGGGCGTGCATAACCGTTGCCGTGTCTTTGAAATTCCTAAAAATATTGAGTATATTATGGCAGAACCTCGTATGCAAAAGTATATTGATTATCTGCAAGAGTGTTTGCTTCGGAGAACAAGCGAAGCAGATGGTTTCCGAAATCACTCTCGGAATAGATCTTTACGCTGATGGGATCATCTTCGTTGTCGGTCAGCTTCACATCACTCGGACTTTTCATAATACCGACCGAGTGAAGCTCACTGTACAGCTTGTAGACATCACAGGGAAATTCGGTGACAAGCGTACCGCCGTCTTTCTTTTCAATAACTGCTTTAATCATGATTCTGTTTTCCTTTCCGAATTAAAATTGATCGCTCCGAGACCGAATCTTCGGATTGCCATTGCATTGCAGATAAGCTCGAATATCTTCGGTGGGATGATATTCGTATCAGCGAGATCGCTGACGGTAAGACTATTTGTAGCAGAGTACAAATCTTTTGCTGCGCAGAATAGGGCATAAGCATTGGTGCTTGTTCCATGCAAGGCTATTTGTTCAAAACTAATAGCGTTGTTTACAACATAATGTCTGACCGTTTGCCAGAGCTGCGAATCAGATGTCAGCAAGTAAAGAGCGGACATGACGGCATAGTTTTTCTTGTCTTTTTTTCTGATTGCTTCTTCAAAAGTTATTTTATGTTTTTCGTTTCTGTAGTTCATAGGAGTCCTCGCTTTCTTTTTATTGGTTTTCTGTAAATAAAAAAAGCCGACCGCTTATTTCTAAACGATCGGCATAGAGATAACAAAAAGGGGGATAGAATTTTTTAAGTCTATCCCACCGATTTTGTCACGATATTCTGTTTTACGGGAGTTCAAATCATTCCACAAAGGGAAATCTGCCTTTTTACATCTATGAAACTGATTCTCAAAAAATCGCCGCCTAAGACGGCGAAAACCCCGATAAAATCGGGGTTTTCGGGGACAATATCTTTTTTATTGTCTCTTGATGGCAGGGGCAGAAGGACTTGTTCTCGCCTGTCGGCTCGGTCGGCGCTTTTGTGCCTACGGCGCAAAGGTGTCCACCGGACACCCGCGTTCTCGCCAGCCGGCTCGGTCGGCGCTTTTGCGCCTATGGCGCAAAGGTGTCCACCGGACACCCGCGTTCTCGCTTGCCAGCTCGGTCGGCGCTTTTGTGCCTACGGCGCAAAGGTGTCCACTGGACACCCGCGTTCTTGCTTGCCGACTCGGTCGGCGCTTTTGTGCCTACGGCGCAAAGGTGTCCACCGGACACCCGCGCCCCACGACACGCTCCGCGTGCCTCGGG
>CANQJW010000108.1 GCA_947624345.1 uncultured Clostridia bacterium
AGCCTCGACGAGCTTCCGGAGCTGGTGAATATTGTCAAGGGGGATATGGCGATTGTTGGGCCAAGGCCGCTGCTGGTGGAGTATCTGCCTTATTATACCGATGAGGAAAGAAAGAGGCATATGGTAAGGCCGGGGTTGATTCCTCCGGGAGGAAGTATTGAAAAACAGGCAGTAATATCTTGGAATAAGCAATTTGTTAATGAAGTATGGTATGCACATAATATTACATTTGCATTAGATGTCAAAATAATTGTGCTGGCCTTTTATATTGTGCTTCAAAGAGAAAAGAATAATTATGGCGAATATGTTCGTGAAAGCTTAGAAGAAGAACGGACAAAACTAAAAATGAGAAAGTAAAGCCGAGATATGTATAGTCAATTATTGATATACCTGTTTCACAGAATGAAACAAAATCATTTTTTGAGTAGATTAATGTAAATAAAGAGGAAGTTAGAATGAAAAAACATATTACAGTTTTATTATCAGCTGCAAATTCGCCGACCATGCCCGGTTTAATTGATTGCATCAGGGCGGATAAAGAGCATGAAATAAAAATAATTGGTATGGATATGTGCGGAGACGATAGTGTTCGATTTCTTGTAGATGCATTTTACCAGGTGCCGATTGCAACTGACAGTACATATTGTGATAAAGTTTTGGAAATATGCAAAAAAGAAAAAGTTGACATTTACTTTCCGAATATTTCTGCTGAAGTTACCGGCGTATGTAAAAGGATAGATGATTTCGACAAATTAGGTGTAAAGGTATCTACTTCTCGCATAGATGTCGGGAAAATAAACAATAAACTCAGTGTATATAAATTTTTGAAGCATAACGGAATAATGGTGCCTGCATTTTATGAAGTAAAATCGGTTGAAGACTTCGAAAAATGCTGCAAACTGCTGGGATATCCCGAAAAACCGGTATGTTTAAAGATTGTCGACGGAAGCGGCAGCCGCGGTGTAAGAATTATCGACTCTAAAAGGTCAAGGTATAATATTTTTGTCAATGAGAAACCTAATAGTTTTTATATTTCGTATGAAGAAATGCGAAGCATTTTAAGTGAAGCTAGCCAATGGCATGATGTGATGCTGCTTGAATATATGCCCGGAAACGAATATACCGTGGACGCTCTTGCTGATAACGGAAAAACTCTGTATATGGTAGGAAGAGAAAACACCGTCAGTCTGATGAGCATCGCTCAGCAAAGCACTGTAGCATATGATGAGCAAGCCTATAATACCGCAGAAAAAGTAATATCGTTATATTGTATGGATGGTAATGTCGGTTTCGATTTTATGAGAGCATCAGACGGAACGCCTATGCTAATGGACATAAACCCTCGGATTACAGCAACAGTTTCTGTAATAGCTGCAGCGGGTGTTAATTTACCGCTTTTGAGGATTAAACAACTTCTCGGTGAACAGTTGCCGGAAAATCTCTCTATAGCTTATGGCACATCTATTAAGAGGAGATATGGCGAAATTTATACAGACGCAAACGGAAACAGAGTTTTTATTGACTGATGTGGTGATTTTATGAAAATCTTAGTAATAGCCCCTCACCCCGATGACGAAGTCCTCGGAGCGGGCGGGACGATAGCAAAATATGCTGCGCTCGGCGATGAAGTTTATGTTGCAGTAGTTACAAAAGGGTACGAGCCTTTGTTTTCGGCCGAGTCAGTTGAGAAAGTGCGTGCAGAGTGCATAGAAGCTGACCGCTTGCTCGGTGTTAAGAAAACAATATTCATGGATTTTCCTGCTGTGATGATAGAAACTGTGCCGAGATATGAATTAAATGATGCGTTTATTAAACTTGTTCAGGATATAGCACCGCAGGAAGTATATATTCCTCATCGCGGAGATATGCAGATTGACCATAAAATGATTGTTGATGCCGTTATGGTGGCACTCAGACCGAAATACGCACACGTTCCTAAAAGGATACTTGCATATGAGACCCTTTCCGAAACCGGCTGGGATATTCCGAATGTGTCAAATGAGTTTATTCCCACATCTTACTGCGATATTACTGAAATGTTGGAGGGCAAACTTAAGGCGTTGGAGATATATACAACCCAACTTCAGCTGTTCCCAAACGCAAGGTCAAGAGAAGCCGCCGAAGCTTTGGCACGGTACAGAGGAGCGACGGTAGGCGTTGGTGCTGCAGAGGCGTTTGAATTGATACGAGAAATCTTCAATTAGTGGATAATTGTCTTTTAATTTTAAACGTGAGGGAGCTTGGGCTTAGACGCTGGAGAAATTAATCAAAAAGTGAGAGTTTAAACTGATGAAGAAGAGATTATGGCATTCATTTCGCATTTCTTTGATGCTTGATTCAGGGAAAAGAGTCAGATACTTAAAAAAGCACAATGTATTCGGACACATAGGAGAAAATTCAATTTGGCGTGACAGATTAGTTCCGCTTTATGCAGATAAAATATTTTTGGGTGATAACGTGCGCTGTGGTTCTAACGTTTCGTTCATAACTCATGATGTCATTCATTCAATGCTTAATAATCGCGCAGATAACGATTTTGAGTTTAAAGAAAAGATTGGCAGCATTCATGTAGGGAACAATGTTTTTATAGGTGCGCATACTATAGTTCTTTATGATGTTAATATCGGTTCAAATGTTGTTATAGGCGCGGGAAGTCTCGTAAATAAAGATATACCCTCCAATTCCGTGTGGGGGGGGGTACCTGCAAAATACATATGTTCGTTTGACGAATTTGTAGAAAAAAGAAAAAATATAGTTTAAATTACAAATAGTACCATATATTTTCTAATTAAACGAGAAATAAATTCGTGCCTGAAAAGGTATTTGAAAGAGGTTAAAGAGAATGCAAATCTTGTTCACCAGCGTAGGCAGGCGTGTGGAGCTGATACAGGAATTTAAGTCAGCGGCAGAGCGGCTTGATATAGATTTAACTATACACGGAACTGACATTACAGATACTGCTCCGGCTTTGGCATTTTGCGACAAGATTCATATTGTTCCGAAAATACGCGATGAGAGATATATTCCTGTGCTTTCAGAACTGTGTGCTCAAGAACAGATTGACCTGCTGAT
>CANQJW010000109.1 GCA_947624345.1 uncultured Clostridia bacterium
TATAATAATTAGTTATATTACATTTAAAACAAATTGTAATGATTATTAAGATTAACAAAAATAAAAAAGGAGGATTTTTTATGAAAAAAACTAAAATTACAAAATCAATAGTAAGGTTTTTTGTTGCAGCAATTTGTATTGTTACTGCATTTACAACTAGTGCTTTTGCTGGCTATTCTAACAGTGATTTTAATGTTGACTCTCCTAAATTAGGACGTTCTGGTTATACCGGTACTCAAACTAAGGCTACTACAAATCGTTCAGGACATATTCACTTTGATTATGTCGGAGCTGATTATAAAGTTGACTGTCGTTTAAGAGATACAGGCGATAAGACAGAAGGAGCTTGGGTAAAAGATTGTACAGATGGTACAGATAAAAATCTGGCATCTCGAGCATCTCATGCTAGTGGAGACAAAATGTGTGTAAGAATAGATAACAAGCTTACAACGCCAGTAGATGTTAATTCATATGGAAACTGGAGAAGTGATGTATAGTAATTAATACATTGCTTGGATTCTTTAATTAAATAGAAGATTTGTTAGTAACTAATTGATTGTTAAATGGGAGATTTGTTTTTATGAAAGAAAATATAAAAAGTGTTTTTAAAAGATTATTAATTCCATTCATAATAGCTTGTTTAATAGGATTAATTTATAACATTATAAGCATAATGTTAACTGCTTCGAGTGTGGCTCTATTTCAAATTTTGTGTAAACACAGAAGAAAGGCATAAAATCAAAATTGGATGTAGGTGTGTGAGGCGCTCAGCGGCTTACACACCTTAATTTGATATTAGCGAAAATATGCGGTGATGTCAAGGGCGGCTGTTTTGCAGCCGTTCATTTTACCCTTGACAGAGACGGAGATTTTCGCTATTCGGGCAGGCGTTCCGCAAAGTAAATGTCAAGCTGTGAGCGGATTGAGCCCCAGTCCTTGCGTCTGCCAGTCCATTTCCTTGTAATATCCGACTGTGCCAGATAAAGCATTTTCATAAGACTGTCGTCATTCGGAAATACAGCCTTGCTCTTTGTAACTTTTCTGAGCTGACGGTTGAAATTCTCAATGGAATTTGTTGTGTATATTAGCGTCCTGACAGATTGCGGATACTTGAAATAGGTTGACAGTTCCACCCAGTGATTCCGCCAAGATATGCTGATCTTTGGATATTTTGAATCCCATTTCTCCGCAAAATTATCAAGCTCATAAAGTGCTGTTTCTTCATCTACCGCCGCATAAACCTTTTTCAGATCTGCCATCAGTGCTTTTATGTCCTTGTAGGATACATACTTTGTACTGTTTCGTATCTGATGAATTATACAATGTTGTATTTCCGTATTCGGGTAAACTGCAGATATCGCCTCAGGAAAACCTGTAAGTCCGTCTATGCAGGTTATCAGAATATCCTCTACACCCCTGTTTTTAAGCCCGTTCAGTATAGAAAGCCAGTATTTGGCGCTTTCATTTTCTCCCACATACATTCCGAGGACTTCCTTTCTTCCGTCAAGATTTATTCCTATGGCAACATATACAGCCTTTTTAACGATTCTTCCTTCACAACGAACATGATAGTGTATCGCATCCATAAATACAACCGCATATATGCTTTCCAATGGTCTCTGCTGCCATTCCTTTACCACAGGCAGTATCTTGTCCGTTACACGGCTGATTGTACTGTCTGATACCTCAAGCCCGTATATTTCAAGAATATGGGCGGATATATCGTTTTGAGACATCCCCTTGGCGTACATGGACAGTATCTTTTCTTCAATATCCTGAGAAAGGCCTGTCTGCTGTTTCTTTACAAGCTGCGGTTCAAACTCTGCGTTCCTGTCCCGAGGTACAGCTATTTCAACATCTCCGAAACTTGTTTTCATTGTCTTTGTGCTGTAACCGTTTCTGCTGTTTGAAGTGTCTTTATTTCGGTAATCATACTTGCTGTATCCCAGCTCTTCATCAAGCTCAGCCTCAAGTCCGTTTTCAAGGATATCTCCGACCATTTCCTTGAACAGACTGTTGATGTCGTTCATATCCTTTACCTGCATTTCAGACATCAGTTCCCGTAATTTTTCTTTCCTTGCGGCTTTTGCTGCCCTTTCTTCCGGGCTTAATTTGTACTTTGGCATAAAAATTTCCTCCTGAAAGTTGTTTCTATTCTACACCTTTCAAGAGGTTTACACAATATTTGAAAAAGTCTCATCTTATAACTAATTTTCCGGAAGAGGCTTGTGTAGAAGTACCTTGCTTAATTGACGGTGTTGGCATTCACCCAACATCTGTGGGCGCACTTCCTACCGCATGTGCTGCACTCAATATGACAAATATTAACTGTCAGCTAATGACTATTGAAGCAGCAAGAAGTCATAAGAAAAATGATATTTATTTAGCGGCAATGCTTGACCCGCACACATCGGCTGAATTGGATATTGATACCATAATTAAAATGTGTGACGAGTTAATTGATGCTCATTCAGATTATTTACCTGATTTTTGCTAAATGAATTATTGAAGTAACATTTTTTTAAATTATTTATATTGTTTGTCACCAGAATTTGAGGTAGGGGTGGTTTAATTTTTGAACCCCTACCTTTTTAATTTTCCTTATTCGTTAACTGCTTTTTGTTCTTTTTGATTTGCATATTCAGCTAATCGTTTTCTGTTTTGTTCAAACACCTCATCTACCATATGTGTGTAGATTTTTGCCGTTACGGATATGTCCGAATGCCCCATAAGCTCTTTCGCAACATTGATCGGTACGCCTGCTGCCTGACAATCTGTACAGAAAGTGTGCCTTAATAAATACGGTTCTAAATCGTCGGCAAGTACAGATTTCGTTATTTGATTTCTGTAAACCGTAGCACCAT
>CANQJW010000110.1 GCA_947624345.1 uncultured Clostridia bacterium
CACGATAATATATTAAATTATTCTGCTTCCTTCATCTTTGCAAAGCATTCGCTGCAATATACAGGGCGATCCTCGCTGGGCTGAAAAGGAACTTTAGCCTCTCCGCCACATGATGCACAGGTTGCAGTGAACATTTCTCTGTTTTCTCTTGCAGCTTTCTTTCTTGCATCTCTGCAAGGTTTGCATCTCTGAGGTTCATTCTCAAAGCCTTTTTCTGCATAGAATTCCTGCTCGCCTGCTGTGAATATGAACTCTTGTCCACATTCTTTGCAAACTAATGTTTTGTCTTCGAACATAATTTTTCCCTCGCTTACGCTAAATTTTGTGTGCCTTGTCGGACTTACACCGACACCTTTGAATATGGTTGCCGCATAAACAACGCTCTGAAATTAAGCTATTCGGCCATATTTATTAATGAAAAAGTTTCATTATTTTTGTTTATATTAATTATTGATAACTGATTTTAACTTTTTTCTAACCCTCTGCATAGCGTTGTCTACTGCTTTTTCCGAAAGTGAGAGTTCATTTGCTATTTGCCGATACGATTTTTCCTCTAAATACAGATTAAATACATTCCACTCCAAATCAGTAAGTGAACAGGATATACGTTTAATAATTTCCTTATACTTTTCTTGCTCAAGAATAATACTTTCAGGATTTTCAAAACTGTTAGTCTCACTTGCAGACTCGGAAATCGCTTCTAAATCATCACTCAAAGCCTCATTAAAACTTATCTTATTCATTTTTGAAATGCTTGAAAGCATCCTATTTGTAATGCAAGTATTGGCATAGGTTGAAAACTTTATACCCTTTGACTTATCAAAAGTCTGAACTGCTTTGATTAATCCAACTAATCCCTCCTGCGAAAGATCAGCGACCTCGTCAGGTGTATTACCATATGCCTTAGCCTTATATTCAATTATAAATACATATCTCAGCACAAGTTCAGAAACAGCGCTTTTATCGGTCTTTGAAAGATCTGCCAGCATTTCGTCATCAAGATTTGTATATTCAAGTTTTTTAGCGTCACCCACTCAGACCGCCACCGTTACTCTTGTACTTACTTATACACATAATATCATTTTTTTCATTTGATGTCAAGCACATTTTAAAAAATATTTTACAAATAGATAATTTAAAATTAAAATTATTTCACTAATTCTCCACTTATAATTTTAAAATTATAGTGAAAAGAACTCCTTTCTTCCGTTTTGGAAAATATCGCCGCCATACATATCATCTGCAACAACAAGAGGAAAATCCTCAACATAGAGTTTTTTTACCGATTCGCAGCCCAGATCATCGAAAGCCACAACCTCACAAGACTTTATACAGTTGCACGCAAGTGCTCCTGCTCCGCCTATAGAGCAAAGATAGATAGCCTTGTTTCTTACAACAGCATCCCGTACCTCTTTGTTTCTCTCACCTTTTCCTATCATTCCGCCAAGACCTAGATCCAAAAGTCTGGGTGCAAACCTGTCCATTCTGCCTGATGTTGTAGGTCCGCACGAGCCGATAGGTCTGCCCTTTGGCGCAGGCGTAGGACCTGCATAATATATTACTGCCCCTTCGATTGGTATTGGAAGCTCTTTCCCATCGTCAAGAAGCTTGTCAAACCTTTTATGAGCGGCATCGCGAGCCGTGTAGACTATTCCCGTCAAAAGAATTTTATCTCCGCAGCGAAACTCGTTTGAACGTGCTTTCAACTCGCTTGACAGCACATTTTTTATCTCAGACATAAAATCACCGTTCCAATAATAAAAATTACAGAAAATAAAAGCACCTCACAAAACTGCAAGGTGCATAAGAATCAATCAATTACTTGTTTTTAATGATATTAAAAATATCATCATAGTAATTAGGATTATCAGGAGCTTTAACCCCTGCCTTTGCCATTGCTTCAGAATTAAGTGATGACAAAGCGTCATCCTTTGCCTTTCTGTCGGCAAAATCAGTTGCAATAACAGTAACGTCAATAGTATCTGTCAAATCAGGACTGTAATCCGCACCAAATATAATTGTAGCGTCAGGATCAACAGCCTGAGTAATGATCTGTGTAAGCTCGTCCATATCAGAAGTAACGATATCCTCAGACATAACGATATTAACAAGAAGTCTTCTTGCACCGCTGATTGAAGTTTCAAGAAGCGGACTGGAAATAACCTGCTTAGCAGCCTCCTGAGCCTTATCCTTGCCTGTTCCTGAACCGATAGCGATATGAGCAAGACCAGATTCCTTCATAATTGTTGTAACATCGGCAAAGTCAACGTTCATAAAGCCGTTTCTAAGTATCAAATCAGCAATCGACATTACACCGGTTTTAAGTATATTATCAGCAAGCGAGAACGATTCACGCATTGTAAGTCTCTGCTCGCCTGTTAAAAGCTTTTGGTTAGGAATAACGATAAGTGAGTCAACATTTGTTAAAAGCTCATCAATACCCTTTTCAGCCTGCTGCATTTTCTTAGCGCCTTCAAAAGCGAACGGCTTTGTAACGACAGCAACTGTTAATATTCCAAGCTCCTGAGCGATTTCAGCAACTACAGGTGCTGCACCTGTTCCTGTTCCGCCGCCCATTCCTGCCGTAATGAATACCATATTAGCATCTCTGATAGCGTCTGAAATTTCTTCCTTACTTTCCTGAGCCGAAGCTTCTCCTACTTCAGGCTTTCCGCCTGCGCCGAGTCCTCGTGTCAGCTTTGAGCCTATCTGAATTTTTTCAGTAGCCTTAGATCTCTGCAAAGCCTGAACGTCTGTATTTACAGCTA
>CANQJW010000111.1 GCA_947624345.1 uncultured Clostridia bacterium
GCGTCTTGTTCCTCTCCGTCAGGTGCGATAATTCCATCAATATACCCATAGTTAATTGGATAATACATATCTTTGTGTTCCGGATGGTAGCTCCCAAGAGGTCTGTCAACAGTAACCGTAACGATTTTTCCGATCATAATAGCTCTCCCTGATTTTTATATTTATAAACTGATACCAAACAACTCACACACATTTTTTGTCGTAATATCCAACACTTCTTGAGGTGTAATCCCTTTAGATTCTGCGACCTTCTTTGCAATCTCACTTATCATTGTCGAATCGCAGCGGTGTCCCCGATAAGGCTCGGGAGCCATATAGGGTGCGTCAGTTTCAAGCAGGAGTTTATCTATCGGAATTACCTCAAGAGCTTTGTTTGCCTTCTTTGCATTTTTAAAGGTCAGTGCACCTGTAAAGCTGATATACATTCCTATTGCCAGAACTTCTTTTGCGGTTTCGGCAGAACCCGAAAAGCAATGCACTACGCCCTTTGGTTTAAGCTGTTTTAAGATATTCATACCGTCCTCAGTTGCGTCACGCAGATGAACAATAACAGGAAGCCCTAACTCATTAGCAAGCAAGACCTGCTGTGTAAAAACTTCAATCTGACGAACCTTGTCGTAATTCTCATAGTGGTAGTCAAGACCTATCTCACCTATTGCGACGATTTTGTTTCTGCCTTGCTTTCTGTCCTTTTTAACTAACTCTCGGAGCTTTTTTATATAGTCTCTGTCTGCCTTGACTATGCAGTTCGGATCGGGGTGAAAACCGACACTGGTATAGAAGTTTTTAAATTTTTCAGACATTTTTAATCCGAAGTCGGCAGATTCAAGGTCGGTAGCGGCGTGAATCATACCGACTACGGTGCTGTTGAGTGCATTTGCTATTACATCTTCGCAGTCCGACTTAAACTTATAGTCATCATAATGACAGTGTGAGTCAAAAATATTATTCAGCATTTTATTTTCCTCTTTAATAGAATTTTCTAATATATTCTATCATAAAGATACCGATTTTGCAATAAAAAGCAACGGACGCAAGTAATTAAAAGTTTTCGGTCAAGCCTTTTTCAAAAGGCTTGCGGGTCAAGGGCGGAGCCCTGTCGCCAACCGCAGTTGGCGAAATTCCTTACGGAGTGCGCTCCGCAAAAGGTGAATTAAAAAACAATCCGGCGGATTGTTTTTTAAGAGAAAAAGCCCTGCAAGAGAGGGCTTTTCCTAAATAAACTAATTAAATTTAGAACAAATTATAACTTTAGTCAGCAAACAAAGGCGTTGATAAGTAGCGGTCTCCTGTGTCAGGAAGAAGCGCTACAATGGTTTTTCCCTTGTTTTCGGGACGCTTTGCAAGCTCGGTTGCCGCCCATACAGCCGCTCCTGAGGAAATTCCCACTAAGAAGCCCTCCGCTCTTGCTATTTCTTTGCCTGTTTTGAATGCGTCGTCGTTCTCGACTGCTATGATTTCATCATATACTTTTGTGTCAAGAGTGTCTGGAACAAATCCTGCGCCTATTCCTTGAATTTTGTGAGGACCGCTCTCGCCCTTTGATAGAACAGGTGATGATGCTGGCTCAACTGCAACAACCTTTATATCGGGGTTTTTAGACTTCAGATACTTGCCTGCTCCGCTTATTGTTCCGCCTGTTCCTATACCTGCAACAAAAATATCAACCTTACCGTCTGTGTCCTCCCATATTTCAGGACCTGTTGTTGCAAAGTGTATAGCAGGGTTGGCAGGGTTTACAAACTGACCTGGGATAAAGCTGTTCGGTATCTCCTTTGCAAGCTCATCAGCCTTTGCGATTGCACCTTTCATTCCCTTTGAACCGTCGGTTAAAACAAGTTCTGCGCCGAATGCCTTTAAAAGATTTCTCCTTTCAACGCTCATAGTCTCGGGCATTGTGATAATTATTCTGTAGCCCTTAGCCGTAGCCACAGAAGCCAGACCTATACCTGTGTTTCCGCTTGTAGGCTCAATAATTACCGAACCTTCCTTTAAAAGACCTTTCTGTTCAGCGTCCTCAATCATCGCTTTGGCGATTCTGTCCTTAACGCTTCCTGCCGGATTGAAGTATTCGAGCTTGCCTATAATTTTCGCTTCAAGACCGTTTTTCTTCTCATAGTTTGAAAGCTCCAATAAGGGGGTTCCTCCAATCAAATCTGTGATTTTCTTTGCAATAGCCATAATAATTTCTCCTTTTTGATAAAATGTCAGGGAATTTGCTCTAAATCCCCAATTCATATATGTTTACTATGTTATATATTATATTCAGAGAAGCTATCATTGTCAAGAGGTTTTGGTAATTTATTTTATTTTTATGCAATTTTACTATGTTTTAATGCTTTAATATGAATTTTATATGCAAACAGTATAAGTTTGATAAGATTTGTAGATGTGTTATATGGAAAATCACAAACTTTCTCGTACTATAATTTCAAGTGATTGTGATTGAAATTTCAAAAATTATAAAAAACCCCTTGACACCCCCCTCAAAATATGTTATATTATAGATACCAAGTTTAAGGAGGGACTTCTATGTACAACGCAAATCACCCAGTATTTGTA